>JANNFJ010000365.1:0-1914 GCA_031379725.1 Calothrix sp. OTE_75_metabat_31 | reverse complement strand
TCACGGTCTGCACTCCCCCGACTCACAGGATATGCACCACACAATTGGATGGCTTTTTTAAAAACAGGTATTTGAAATAATTCTGCTTTTGCCATGTAGGCTACAGGACGACCCACGCAATTAGAAATAATTGGAGGGTCGTAATTGCTTGCGTGGTTGCTAACTATTACTACTGGGTCTTCAGATGGTATATTTTCCATCCCATGAATTAATCCCCGAAAGTAAGTATGGATGATTGGAGCTACGAATGACCATTTGAGGGAATGGTACAATATAAAATTTGGAAGTGGTTCTCGAATTCTAGCCACACCTGAAGAGTGAATTTGAATGAATATTACAATAATCGATTCCTTGCGTTAGAGCAAATTTTGATTGCGTTACAGTAACTTTTTCAAAGCAACACTAAACCCTGGCACAATATTTTCACCGCTTAAAATTGCTGTAGCCGGATACTGTGTAACCGTTCCATCGCTGCGATAAACTAAAGCTTGCTGGTTTTTACGGTCAATCAACCACCCTAATTTCACCCCATTAGTGATATATTCTTGCATTTTCGCTTTGAGTTTTTCCAAACTATCATTTTTGGAACGAATTTCAATGACAAAATCGGGGGCTAAATCTAAAAATTTGTCTTCGGTAGTATCCCAATCATCAGGTAAACGTCCTTTGGCAACAAATGCCGCATCGGGAGAACGTACCGCAGTATTTTTTAATCTAAAACCCGTACTTGAACTAAATACTTCACCGAGTTCTTGACTTTCTACCCATACTAAAAGGTAAGCACCTGCTTTTGCCTCTCGGTTTCCAGAGATTCCACCTGTTGGACACATAGTTTCTAAAGTACCATCAGCATTACGTTCAAAGCGCAATTCGGGATTTTCTGCGCTCATTTGCATCAAATCTTCATCATCACACCAAGATGGCAGTATTAATTTTTCAAGGGTCATAAATATGCCACATTACGCGAAGTGGACTCTCTCATTTTAAACTGGCAATTCGGCAGCATTACGAACATTTTCTAAAGCCAAACCCGGACAAGTGCGCTTGATTAAACCAGTCAGAACGTTACCCGGACCAATTTCGATGACATGCTCAATTCCATGTTCAGGTAAAGCTTGCGAAATTTCTCGCCACCGGACGCTACCTGTCATTTGCTTGATTAAACGCTGCTTTAAAATACTTGCGTCAACTGATGGAGTTGGTTCGACATTTGATAAAACAGGTATTGAAGCAGTAAGAAAATCAACCGATTCTAAAATATTTGCAAATTTAGCAGCGGCATCTGCCATTAAGGGTGAATGAAATGCTCCCGAAACGTTTAAAGGAATTGCCCGTTTTGCCTTAACTTTAGACATTACGCTTTGCACTGCTTCGGGTGTGCCCGATATTACTACCTGTGCGGAACTATTATCGTTAGCAAGCACAACATCAGCAGTTTCGGCAAGAGCTTGTTTAAGTTGGTCGCCATCAAAACCAATAAATGCTGCCATCATACCACCAGCTGCACTATCCATAAGTTCGGCGCGTCGTTTGACTAAATCTAAACCTGCCGACCATTCAAATACACCTGCTGCGTACAGAGCAATATATTCGCCTAAGCTATGACCTGCAACTAAATCAGGTTGTTGTTTCTCTTTAATCAAGTCAACAATAATACTTTCGACTACATATAAACACGGCTGAGTATAGAGCGTGCTAGATAGTTTTTCTTCATTGTTTTGGCAGATATCAATTACTGACCACCCCAAAATTTTCTCAGCTAAAGTAAATTTTTCTTTAGCTATAGGCAAGTCGAGTAAATCAATTCCCATGCCCAAAGTTTGCGAACCTTGTCCGGGAAACACCCATGCGGTTTTAGTCATAAAAAGAAAGGGAGTAGGGAGTGGGGAGTGGGGAGACAAGGGAGAGGGGGAG
>JANNFJ010000359.1:0-2408 GCA_031379725.1 Calothrix sp. OTE_75_metabat_31 | reverse complement strand
TGATTTCAACTTCTGGTTCCACTTGAATCCACAAAACAGCACCACAGCTTAAAGGTTCATCGGGTCTGTAAACCATGCGGCACGGTCCAGTTATTTCGACTTCGTGATAATAATCTGGTGGACGACTACCTTTACGAACCGCGATAATCGGATCTTGTTTTTTGTGGGTTCGATTAGCATCGAATTCTTTTCTATTGATGTGGATGCGAGTGTCAGCTTCCTGCATTCGCTTTCTACAAGTGCTTTTGGGACCCCTTTTTCCTGGGATGACTTTTGGCATCCCATTAAATAGAGGAATTTGCCAAAAGCGACCGATTTTTCTCGCACCCTGAATCCGTCCTTGCATCTAATGTCGTTATTTTGTAGTAAATCGTAGTAATCCGTAGCTATACCCATCATTACAATGTAGAATTTTTACATCCTTCATGTTTGAAACCCCAACTCTAAACTCATTAATTATGACCTCGCATCCTTTTTCGTTTGGTGTTTTAACACGAGCAGTGTAAATACCTGCTAAAACATTCTTTCTGTCCTTTGTTAAATTCACCTTTACAACATCCCCAGTAGATATGTGCTTAAATATTTGTTTTGGTGCAGTACACGGAAACCCATATTTGTTAATTCTGCACATTCTCCTACAGCCGTGACCTGTTGATTCAACTTTTAAAACATTAGTAGTCAAAAATTTTAAATCATCAACGTTACCAACACATGCTGCATCAATCCAATGTGCTAATGGTAGTTCTAATCTTGTTCGATTAAACTTTGTTTTCCCCCCTGACGCAGTGATAACAGCTAATCCAGTATCTTTTAAACTGTTAAACAAAGCCCAACGTGTTGAGTTTACAGCCGCAGCATCTTTTAATGGTCTCTTTGCCTGTTCTTTAATTCTTTTCAAAACTTCAGGTTTTTTAGCTAAAAACTTTTCAATGTCTTGTATTCCTTTCTTGAGATTACATTTTTCACAAGCCAAACAAAGATTTGATATTCGATTACTACCTCCCTTAGCTTTAGGCACTATATGCTCGATTTGTAATCGAACATCTTTAACATCACAGTACGAGCATTTTCTTTCCCACTTTTCTAATAAATATTCCCGTACTTCGTAACCCTGTAATTCTCCTTGTTGATACTCGAATCCATTTATTTCTGGATTCTCAATTTGTTGTAAATCAAATCTAACTAACTCTTGAACTATTAAAGTTATTGGCGCAAATTTAATTAATCTTTTTACCCAAGTATTAGTAGTTAAAACTCTATGGTTTAAGCTTGGTGCTAACCATCCTGGAGTACGGGCACGATTCAAAAATCTAGCTTTACGATAGCGTGTATGTCTAGCACGTCTACCACTACGCACACATGACCGAGTCTCTAAGCTTGCTTTGATTATTTGACCTCTATGCTTTAATTCCATCCCGAAAATAACTTCATTCCGATTATTTACTAAAGCAAAACCAGTGACTTTAGAACCTGGATCTATTTTTAGAGTTAATGGATAAACTACGATATTGTCTACTACACGTTTCATTATTAAAGTAAATGGGTAACGTCTAAAAACAGCAGCTTTCCCAGACTCTAAAAGTTTACTGGCTTGACTTGGATGAATCGGATTCATCGGCGTTTTGTTAGAATCAATTAGAAAAACGAAATTTGACATGGTTTGTTTATTGGTCGGTTTGACCAGTCCTTATTTCTAAGTAATGTTTGCTTCAACCTTGTTATCTGAGCTTGTTGGGCTAAAGACACTTTCCTTTTATGAATGTTTAATCAGTAACGATAGAGCGAGGGACTAGCGAATCCCAAGGTATCATGACTCAAATAACGTTTACCTCTACTAAAGGTGGTTTGGTTCACACTCGCTACGGATTACTCCGTTTTGAGATGCTCTCCTTCTTTTAGTAGCTGTCGCACGCGCTGGCAGCAAATATCAAGCAAGTTGGCAGCTTTGGTTGTTCCAATCGGCATACAAATGAAAGCGCAATTTGTTTTTCTATCTTCACAAAATTATCAAAATTCTTCGCTGTTGCTACATTTTGGTTAATAAATCTTTATTCTTAACTTAACAACAGCATTCAAAGCAGCATATATCAAGCGATTAACTAGCTTTTTAATAAAATAACTCTAGCGCTAGAGTTATTTTAGTACTGGAGTACTAACTTGAATGATTTTTGTTTCTTTCCCTTGCCCACCTTGATAAAATGGATGAAGTTAAAATCCAATTTGCGGGAAACTACTGCTTTTTCGAGCGTCAGACATATATTAAGGTGTACGTAAAATTATCAGCATGAACATCCAACTGTTACGAGCTTCCCTATTTTCCCAGGTCAAAGCACAGCATTGGTGGCTTGGCATTTTGGTATGGATAGCAATGCTCGCCCCAGCCCAAGCATCAGTGATTTTGCGTGTAG
>JANNFJ010000342.1:0-5877 GCA_031379725.1 Calothrix sp. OTE_75_metabat_31 | reverse complement strand
CCCAACTACTTAAAAGCTAACAAATGAACTACAATCTCAAAAAGTTCTACTCCATCTGTATTCTAGGGTTTAGCCGATTTTTAGCAAGGTAAATGTGTAAAGTGTTACTATAATAGTACGTGTGTTCGCTTTGCAGGCAGCCGTGATGGCGAGCAGACCCACCAGCAAGCATGAAAATGCTGAACGAGATTTATCTTTATCTGTCTCGACTATCCATGCCAGACTCATCAAGGTACACAATCTTCTCCGGGGGTAGCGTGGACAACTGCCCTATGAACGCCTGCCGTTTGGCTTCATCCCGCTCAAGGTAGCCGTAGGTCTTTTTTTTCGAGTAAAACCAATTTTCTTTAGGGCCCGTGAGATTGTGCGATTCCCGAAGGGATCGCGTTCCGCGAATCGCTAATTTCTCCTTCCCAAAGTGAGGCCATTTCGACTTGAGTTTTATCCCCATGAGATAAAGCGAACTCCCGGAATTTTTCCCAGTCGATGATTTTATGACCATTACCCTTTGCTAAAGGCTAAAGCCTACGAAATTGCAAAAAGTACAGGTATTCGTACACCTCGTCATGTCAATAATATGACTGACTTCGAGCTACAAGCATGGATTAAAGAACAGTCTGTGTAAATAAAATTTGATAGTAATTCACTTTTAGAAATAGAGGCATTGAATCAAGAAATATCAATGCTTCTAATACCTTTTATACACGCTAGATACTTACTTTGAAGATATTTCTTTAATTAATACATTATTACCAGTAATAAACTCACTACTCAACTAAGCCAATTTGCTAGCAAATAAATTTATTAGGCTCGAAAAATATCAATCTTCATTGTTTATAGATTTATCTTGGAAAAAGTCGTCAATAATTTGGTTGAGTATTAAATGAGGGTCTGTGTTGTTTTGAGTAGCGTAATTCCTTAGCTTGTAAATATTATCTGAAGATAGACGAAGTGGAGCAAAGCGTTCCGGAAAAGTCCAGCTACATTGTTGACACGCAAGCTGACAACCACGACAAGATGTACTCTTGAAGTTATTACACTCATCGCATAAAGGTTGCCAGTTATCTAGCTCGTTACCACCACCCCTAATTCGAGGAGTTTTATGGTCGTGCTGCAATCTAACTGCTGGTTCAGAACGACCACAAACCGCGCATTTATGATTGTATTTTTTTAAAATGGACTGCCAATCTAAATCAGATAGTTTGACTCTTGGAACTCTCTTTTCGCTTAAAGATAAGCTTACTAGCTGATATGTTTTTCCTTGTCTACCTATACCTGTAACTCCTTCTTCTCCTTGAAGTTCTCGAAGACGACGGAAAACATCTACATAGGGTTTGTAGGGTTTATTGCTTGAATGCTGGCTTATCCTATAACGCTCAATAGCTTCTCTTAGCTGTTCCTCCTTCACAAGAGGCCCTGGAATGCCATGACCAAGAGGCCAAAGTTCCTCTAAAAGCACCTTGTAATATGACTTATTTGCCTCACTTGGGGATACAAACCCCTTCAGTACTTCTTCTAACCATGTGTCTCGATTGAGATTGCCTGGAACATCTTTATTGCTTACAGGGGCAAGCGATGAAAATTGTTGCCTGCCGCGTGCTTTTCGATTGCCCGTCATCAGTCATCTCCTCGTAATAACCAAATGGGGTCAATATCCAATACTCGTGAGATAGCATCAAGTTCATAATCTTTGACGCAACGTACTTGGCGCTCAATCTCTGAAATATCTGACTGCTCAAGCTTAACTCCGTAATCTACATTTAGAGCTGCTGCTAACTCAACTTGGTCTAAACCAAGCTGCAACCTTGCTTGACGAATTCTTAAACCGCTTACATTTTGTTTTCTATTCAAACCCGACACCTCGAACCTATAGCGAGATGTTACATTGAGACCAAATATTTTCGTAGACGATATCCGTCTACAATAGCTTTTAAGAAATTAATCATTTATGATTAGCTGTATTGTTAAGTCAATATTGAGCATCATGCGTGTTTCGTCGTTCTTTGCTGGTATTGGAGGTTTTGACCTGGGATTTGAGAGAGCAGGAATGCATATAGTGTTTCAATGTGAGATAGACCCCTTTTGTCAACAAATACTTAAGCGACATTGGCGCCACGTACCCCTTCATGACGACATCACGACCCTCGTACCAACAGCTATCCCTACCTCTGAACTTTGGTGTGCAGGATGGCCATGCCAAGACCTCAGTACCGCTAACACACACCGAAGGGGACTTACAGGAGAACGAAGCGGTCTTTTCTTCACGTTTATGGAATTGGTTAAAGAAGTTCAACCAAAATGGTTGGTCATGGAAAATGTGCCGGGTTTACTCTCGGCAGAGCAAGGAACTGCTTTTGAGACAGTTATCGACACGTTGGAAGAGAACGGGTATTTGGGGGGATGGGTATCGTGTAACGCTACCGATGCGGGCTTACCTCACAACCGAGACAGAGTATTCTTTGTCGCAAGTTTTAGAAGCGAACGTGCCTATTACTTCTTTACTGACAGCAGCGAACTGTTTGGGGATAATTCGGCGAGAGAACCGCGCAGGGAGAAAGCTAGACCCGATTTTTGTCAAAGCTCTTTCGGAAACGCTCCGCTTGTGGTACAACGTCGCGGTGGCTTCGGGTATACCTTGGCAAAAAGCATCTGCCCCACGCTACGTGCCCAAGCTTCCGGACATCAAGGAGGTCATTCAGACAGACCAATACTCTGTGGCGAGAAACTTGACATGGACAGAGTGGGAAATGCTCATGGGGTTTCCTCCCGGCTGGACGGTCGTCGAGGGAGACTCCTTGGTAACGCCGTTGTCCCAGCCCTCAGCGAATGGATTGGAAGGCGAATTTTAGAGATTGAGAGAATTCTAGTTAAAAAGTACTAAAACATTAATCGAACCACTGCTAGTATATCTTTGCTTTGTCCAAAGTCTAATAACTATTGACTAAAGATTTTACAATATGCTATTCTCAAACCATTCGGTCTGTTTTATGAAACTCAAACTCAATTAATGTCAAAAGGCGACGAAACTAAGGCAATGATTGTCCAAGAAGCTGCTGCCCTGTTTAATCAACAGGGTTATGCTGGTTCGTCGATATCCGACATTATGCAGGTGACGGGGTTGAAGAAAGGGGGAATTTATAACCATTTTGAAAGCAAGGATGATTTGGCACTGCAAGCTTTTGATTATGCTGTAGGGCAAATTCAAAAGCGTTATCGTCAAGCGTGGGCAAGTAAGGAACATTCAATCGAGCGGTTACAAGCGATAATTGATGTGTTTCGTATCTATATAGATAATCCCCAACATCCAATTATTAAAGGAGGATGTCCGTTACTCAATACTGCGATTGAAAGCGATGATGCACATCCAGCTTTGAAAGAACGCGCTCAAAGAGCGATGGATTCCTGGAGGGAACTATTTCGCAAAATTATCGCAAAAGGTATTATAAAGGGCGAAATTCGCTCCAATGTTGATGCAGATGAGATTGCGTCAATACTTATTTCTACGCTCGAAGGTTCGGTGATGATGAGCAAACTTTACAGCGATTCGATTCACGTCGAACGGGCAATTAGACATTTGACTAATTATTTAAATACGTACTTGCGAATTTAGTTGATATGTAGTTGCGTTCCAAGCCAATATTTTTTTGCACAAAAACAAACCATTCGGTCTTAACTACCAAATAACCATGACTCAAACAAAGCTATTCCGTCTAATTACAATCCCAATTAGCCATTACTGCGAAAAAGTGCGATGGGCATTAACCAAGCAGAAAATATCGTTTGTTGAAGAAGCGCATATGCCACCGTTTCATGTACTTGCAACAAGTTCTGTAGGTGGTAAATTAACTCCGGTTCTTGTTACCGAAGACGGCACATTTACAGATTCGACTGATATTTTAAAGTATCTTGATTCCATTGCCTCGGCAAATGTAAAACTATTTCCTACAAGTCCAGAATTGCGAAAACAAGTTGAAGAATTAGAAGAATTATTTGATGAAAAGTTGGGAGTAGCTACACGTCGTTGGGCATATTCACATATAATCAGCAATTCTCAAATCATTAAAAGGGCTTGGTCGAATGGTGTACCATTTTTGGAAACTATGCTTTTTCCAGTAATATTTCCATTTATGCAATTACTCATACAGAAGAAGTTTGATATTACCGCAAATTCTGGAAAAGAAGCATACATAGAAATTCAACAAGTATTTAAGCAAGTTAATCAAATCTTAGCTGATGGACGTAAATACTTAGTCGGGGATACATTTTCTATTGCCGATATTACTTTTGCCGCACTTGCAGCACCTGTAATTTTACCAGCCGAGCATCCAAAAAGTGGGAATAATCAGCAAGAATTGCCAGCAGAGATGTTATCTGAAATCAAGCAAATCAGGGAGACGGTTGCGGGTAAATTTGCTTTACGTATGTACGCAAATGAACGATTTTGATTACCAAACTCCGTAGGTTGGGTGTAGCGCATTAGCGTTACCCAACATTACAGTATAAGTCAATGTTGGGTTACACTCCGTTCCATCCAACCTACAGTTCTATCACCAGGTCTTAAAAAATGAATCCACTTGCTATTCAATTAACCCTGCATGGGGCTATTGTCATGCTATTTGGCTTACTTTCGGGCATACCCTATGGTTCTGCAATCACTCAAAAAGCAGATGACAGTAAAGTACATGCTTGGAGAGTTGCACATTCTGGTTTATCAATGGGTGGAACTACGATGATTGCTATCTCTGCTGGATTATCTAATTTGAAATTGGATAATATATTCAGCTTGATTTTAGTCTATTCGATGGTAGCTTCAGGGTATGGATTTTGCATTGCATTACCCTATGGTGCATGGGTAGGTCATCGTGGATTACAGGGTGAAAAACCAGCGCAAAATCAATTTGTTTATGCAGGTAATATTATTGGTGCTGTGGGTTCATTAATTGGCACAATATTACTTATTTTTGGCTGTATCTATACTCTTATTGCAGCCTAACTTTTTTTACAGGCTTACAAACCGTTGGGTCTTTTAAAGTATATCACGCTGCAATCAAGAGGGCGCAATGCCTTGCGCCCCTACCTATGTACTTGATTCAAATAAAAATTACTGTATCAATTTGAGGAGCAAATAATCATGCTGAAATTCTATTATAATACTCGTTCGCCAATGGCACGACGTGTATGGCGTTTTTTGCTAGAGAAAGATATTCCATTTGAAGCAATTTCAATGAATTTGAATGGTGACCAAATGCAACCAGAGTATTTACAATTAAACCCATTTCATCATATTCCAGTCATAGTTGATGACGATTTTCGACTAATCGAATCGCTGGCTATTTTAGATTATTTAGAAGCCAAACATCCCATACCTGCACTTTTACCGACGGATATCAAAACATTAGGAACCGTCAAAATGGTGCAAATGGTATCTACAAATGAATTATTGCCGAAAGCAATTTCACTGATTTTTGATAACGAAGATTCAGAAAAGTATGTGCAATCTAAAGAGAATTTAGCGGTTGTACTAAAATTTTTAGATGTGACTTTGGGAAACAATAATTATTTTGGTGGTGAACAATTATCACTGGCAGATATTGTTGTAGGTACAGATATTTCATTGTTACCAAAAATAGGATTTACTTTAAAGCATTATCCGCAATTGTATAATTGGTTTGAACGGTTAATGCAACGCACAGTCTGGCAGCAAACTGAATTGACTACGGAAGATTATGAGCAATTTAAACGAGTTTTAAATATTTTGCGTCGGCGAAAATTAAGAGTTAAGAATGCAAGGTAGCGGTACGTTTCATTAATTTAAGCATGTGGTGACGGTTAAATCCTTTAGACAGTCCGAATATCCCGTAGGGGCAGTTAGGTATC
>JANNFJ010000294.1:0-6400 GCA_031379725.1 Calothrix sp. OTE_75_metabat_31 | reverse complement strand
GCCGATTGCAGTTGCGATCGCTTTTCGTCTGCCAAAGTTTTCATTTCTTCGGCAATAAAGCTAGCGTTATCCTTTAAAGTCGATTCGTAGGTATGGAGTAAATTGTCCGCTTGGTTTTTCAAAGCCACCAATTCGACACGTTTCTTATCTTCTTCAGCGAAAACTTCGGCTTCTTGGCGCATTTTTTCGACTTCGGTGGTATTCAAGCCACCTGTATTGGTAATGCGAATACTTTGCTCTCTACCAGTTCCTTTATCTGTAGCTCCAACTTTAAGGATACCGTTAACATCGATTTCAAACGAGACTTCGATTTGCGGTACACCACGGGGTGCAGGGGGAATCCCAGCCAGGAGAAATTTACCAAGCCCTTTGTTATCACGAGCCATTGCTCGCTCACCCTGGAGGACGTGAATCTCTACCGAAGTTTGCCCATCAATGGCAGTGGAGAAAACTTGAGATTTGCTGGTGGGAATTGTGGTGTTACGCTCGATAATTTTGGTGAAAACTTCACCGAGTGTTTCGATTCCTAACGAAAGGGGAGTCACATCGAGTAAAAGCAAATTATCGACTTCGCCACCCAATACTCCAGCTTGGATTGCCGCACCCAAAGCCACGGCTTCATCGGGGTTGATGGAACGGTCTGGGGTTTTGCCATTGAAAAACTTGATTAGGGCATTTTGAACCGCAGGAATTCGAGTTGAACCACCAACCAAAATAATTTTGTCGATGTCTTGGGGTTTGAGGTCAGCATCTTTGAGTGCTTGCGCCATCGGTTCGATGGTGGCAGCAATCAGACTACCTGTGAGTTCTTCAAATTTGGCACGGGTAAGTTCCATCTCCAAATGTTTCGGCCCGCTAACATCTGCCGTGACAAAGGGCAAGTTAATCGAGGTACTGCCCATGTTGGAAAGTTCAACTTTGGCCTTTTCCGCAGCTTCGCGCAGGCGTTGCAGAGCCATCTTATCCTGCGACAAGTCGATTTTTTCTTGCTGTTTGAATAATTCAATCATCCACTCGACGATCGTGTTATCAAAATCGTCGCCACCAAGTTGGTTATTACCGCAAGTTGCCTTAACTTCAAAAACACCGTCCCCAAGTTGCAAGATCGATACGTCAAACGTACCCCCACCAAGGTCAAATACGAGAATCATTTGCTCTTGGTCTTGCTTTTCCAAGCCAAATGCTAAAGCTGCGGCAGTTGGCTCGTTGATAATTCGCAGAACTTCTAAACCGGCAATAGTACCAGCATCTTTAGTTGCTTGGCGTTGGGCATCGGTAAAGTAGGCAGGTACGGTAATAACTGCCTGCGTCACTGCTTCTCCCAAGAAATTTTCTGCATCTTGCTTGAGTTTTTGCAGAACCATCGCCGAGACTTCCTGCGGTGTGTAATTGCGTCCGCGAATTTGCACATCCACAGTTTCATCGCGCCCTTTAATACATTGATAAGGGACGCGATCGCGTTCGACTGTAGTCTCTTCCCAACGGCGACCAATAAATCGCTTAATACTGTAAATAGTATTTTCTGCATTTGTCACAGCTTGACGCTTTGCCAGTTGTCCGACCAAACGTTCGCCACCTTTGCCAAATCCGACAATACTCGGAGTAGTTCTACCACCTTCGGAATTGGCGATAACAAGTGGTTGACCACCTTCTAGGACTGCGACGCAACTGTTGGTAGTGCCTAAATCTATACCAATAACTTTGACCATAAATAACGGTAATATTACTTAGCTATTCTGCTTGAAGCTAGTTAGCGATAAATCGGATTATGCGATTGGCTGCCTTGACTTCAAACGTGATTTGGCGCGGAATCTATTAAGGTACACGTTACTAGCAATGCAATGCTTGCAGTCGCACTACTAAAGTATAAAATCGTTGCCAACGTCCTTGAGAATAGCTAGTAAGATACCAGGAAGCTGCTTTTAGTTGTTTACGCTATGGCAAAAAACTAAAAGCAGAAGTCTCCATTGCTTAAAGCTGTTCAACTATCAGCTGAACTCAACTGATTATCCTCATCAGAAGGGGCATCCTCCTTCGGTGCTGCCACCTTGACCATTGCATGACGTAGGACGCGATCGCCTATAAAATATCCGCGTACTAACTCTTCTAACACTGTTCCTTCCGGATATTCATCCGTAGGTTCGCGCATTACTGCTTCGTGAAGGTTGGGGTCGAATGGTTGTTCTTCCGGACGCATGGGGGAAACTCCCAACCGCTTCAAGCAATCAACCAATTGCTTATAAACACTTTGGTAGCTTTTATGAATTGCCATTTCGCCATCGGTTTGGGGTTTGAGATGGGCGCGTGCCCGCTCAAAATTATCGACTACAGGCAATAACTCCGTAATCGTATTTCGCTTTACTTGCACGTCTTGGTCTTCTTTTTCCTTGGCTGTGCGCTTGCGGTAGTTCTCAAAATCCGCCGCAATCCGCTTGTATTGATTGCTGAGTAATTCGATTTGCTGCGCCGTTTGTGTTGAAGCGGTGTCGTCAATTGTTGCACCCTCAGTCGTAGCCGTGCCGTTGTCCTGGTTTGGCATTCCTTCGGCTGAAAAATTAACTGCTGTTGTTTGCTCACTAGCTTCGCTATCAGATGCATTCGAGTTGATTTGGTCTTGTCCGTCACTATTCATTGCTTGCGTTACCTCTTTTGGTTCTTAGTTAGCTTCTATATTGTTCGCTATTTCTATTTATTGTCGCCTGCCACTTTGTACTTATCCCAGATTATTTATCTGGCTGCAAGCTATTGGGTTTTTGGCGTTGCCTTTATAACCAAGCCATCCAAATAAGGATGGACGCGATCGCATATCCGTCTTTTATTTTGACAAATGCTGCGCCCATTGGGGAGTAGGGAATAGCGAATAGGATTTTTTAGTCGAAATGAAACTTCTTCCCGTCAGCTTGGGAATACTTAAACCAGAGGTTTCGGCTACTCAATAATCGAATACATATGACTTACTCGTCACAACAAAGGCGCAGCACCGCTCTAACTACAAGATCGGAATTCTCGCCCTTTGGTAACAAACTGGTGCAATCGGGCTTTGTCGATAGCGAACAAATGCGGCAAGCTTTGATGGAAAGCCGCAAATCTGGCAGACCGCTGACCGAAGTATTAGAATCTATCTCCGGACGACAGCTATCGCCAGAATTGCTGCGGCTATATAAGAAACAACAACTGTTTGAACTAAAAATACTTTACGGAGTGGAATCCCTCGATCCGGAAGTTAGCACTGTAGCTAATTCGATGGTCGGCAGCTTAATCGAAACTCTCATCCCCGCTGATATTTGTCGCCGCCATCGTTTAGTTCCATTGTCACGAAACGATGACCAAACTCCCCCCTCAGTACTGGTAGCAATGGTCGCTCCAGACAATTTAGAAGCTTCGGACGACCTAAATCGGATTTTACGTCCCCAGGGCTTGGCATTGCAGCGCATGGTCATTACCCAAGAGGACTACCAACAGCTAATCAACCTGTATTTGGATGAGATGGCTGTTAAGCAAAAACACATTGACCAAGAAAAATTCACCGATATTAATCAAGATTTAGAAAATCTCGGTGACCTCGATATTGGTGATGTTCCAGACGACATGGAAGCCGATTTAGGGGCGACGATGAAAGGTGCGGAAGATGCACCAATTATCAGCCTTGTCAATAGGATTCTAGCAAAAGCTCTCCATGAAAGGGTTTCGGATATCCACGTTGAGCCGCAAGAAGAAAACCTGCGGATTCGCTTTCGTAAAGATGGAGTATTGCGCGAAGCATTTGATGCCCTACCAAAAAAAATTATTCCTGCGGTGACAGCGCGATTTAAAATTATTGCCAACTTAGATATTGCCGAACGACGACTTCCCCAAGATGGGCGCATTCGCCGGATGTTCGAGGGACGTAAGGTGGACTTCCGCGTTAACACTTTGCCGAGTCGCTACGGTGAAAAGGTCGTATTGCGGATTTTAGATAACTCCTCGACGCAGTTAGGTTTAGATAAATTAATTACCGACCCCGAAACTTTGCATATCGTCCAAGAGATGGTTAGCCGTCCCTTTGGTTTGATTTTGGTGACGGGGCCCACAGGTTCGGGTAAAACAACATCGTTGTATTCTGCACTCTCAGAAAAAAACGACCCTGGAATCAATATTAGTACTGTAGAAGACCCAATTGAGTATAGTTTGCCGGGTATTACTCAGGTTCAAGTGATTCGAGAGAAAGGTTTGGATTTTGCCACCGCACTACGGGCATTTTTGCGGCAAGACCCGGACGTATTACTTGTGGGTGAGACGCGGGATAAAGAAACTGCGAAAACTGCGATTGAAGCAGCGCTAACCGGGCACTTAGTATTGACAACGCTGCACACTAATGATGCACCAGGTGCGATCGCCCGATTGGGAGAAATGGGTATCGAACCGTTCATGGTTTCGAGTTCGCTACTTGGTGTTCTGGCACAACGCTTGGTACGGAAGGTCTGTTCGGACTGTCGCATTTCTTATACTCCTACTACCCAAGAACTTGGTCGTTACGGAATGACTGCTTCTCAAGATGTCGGGTTGACTCTTTATAAAGCAAATACACTTAGCAACGACCAAATCCAGCACGCTAAATCGAATGGTTCGCTATGTCCTACTTGTGGGGGAGTTGGTTATAAGGGACGTTGCGGTGTTTACGAAGTAATGAAAATTACCGAAAACTTGCAAACTCTTATTAACGAAGAAGCACCTACCGAACGTATTAAGGAAGTTGCCATCGATGAAGGGATGAAAACTTTACTTTCATACAGTCTCGATTTAGTTCGTCAAGGTGCCACCACCCTCGAAGAGGTTGAACGGGTAACTTTCACTGATACAGGTTTAGAGGCCGAACTCAAAGCCAAGCGTAAGACTGGTTTAACTTGTCGTACCTGTAGTGCCGAACTTAAACCCGAATGGCTTGATTGTCCTTATTGCATGACATCACGTTTTTTTGATTAGTCAGTGGTTAATAGTTAGTTGTCAGTGGTCAGTGGTCAATAGTTAGTGGTCAGTGGTCAATGGTTAATAGTTAGTTGTCAGTGGTCAGTGGTTACTACGAATAACTAATCATAAATAAAGCAGTTATGAAAGAAGCGACCACAGAGTCACGGAGTACACAGAGGTGGGGCGGCTTTGGGAGAGTTTTTCCGTAAGTCCTAATAACTAAGTAACTAATAGCTAATAACTAATGACTAATAACAAATTACAAATTACCAATGACAAATAACAAGTAATAAATAACAAAGAGGAACAAAACAATGGAAATGATGATTGAAGACTTAATGGAGCAATTGATCGAAATGGGGGGTTCGGATTTGCACTTATCCGCTGGTTTGCCTCCATATTTTCGCATCAGTGGTAAACTTACACCCATTGGTGAAGAAGCATTAACCGCAGATCAATGTCAGCGGTTAATCTTTAGTATGCTCAACAATACTCAACGTAAAACCTTAGAGCAAACATGGGAATTGGATTGTTCCTATGGTGTTAAAGGATTAGCTCGTTTCCGCGTCAACGTATACAAAGAACGCGGTACTTATGCTGCCTGTTTGCGAGCATTGAGTTCTAAAATTCCTAACTTTGACAAATTAGGTTTACCTGATGTCGTCAAAGAAATGTGTGATAAGCCAAGAGGGTTAATTCTGGTTACAGGCCCAACCGGTTCGGGTAAAACGACGACTCTTGCGGCAATGATTGACCTCATCAACCGCACTCGTGCCGAACACATTTTAACTGTAGAAGACCCGATTGAATTTGTTTACGAACCAATTAAAAGCTTAGTTCACCAACGTCAATTAAATGAAGATACTAAGAGCTTTGCAAATGCACTTAAAGCTGCATTACGCGAAGACCCTGACATTATTTTAGTTGGAGAAATGCGAGATTTAGAAACAATTGCACTGGCAATTTCTGCGGCTGAAACAGGTCACTTAGTATTTGGAACATTGCACACAAGTTCAGCAGCTCAAACGGTTGACCGGATTATTGACGTATTCCCACATGAAAGACAAACTCAAGTACGGGTACAATTATCCAACTCGCTTGTCGCTGTATTCAGCCAAACTTTAGTACCAAAGAAAAGTCCTAAACCTGGTGAATATGGTCGAATCATGGCACAAGAAATTATGGTCATTACTCCAGCTATTTCTAACTTGATTCGTGAAGGTAAAACCTCACAAATTTACTCAGCAATTCAAACTGGGGGTAAGTTAGGAATGCAAACCTTAGAAACCGTTTTAGCCAGACTATATAAAGAAGGAAGTATTTCTTTTGAAGCGGCAATGTCTAAAACATCGAAACCTGATGAAGTTCAACGTTTAATTGGTGGTGTTCCTCCACAATCAGCCGCAAAAGCAGGTATGAAAGCACATTAAAAAGTTAGGAGTTGGGAAGTAAG
>JANNFJ010000180.1:0-13028 GCA_031379725.1 Calothrix sp. OTE_75_metabat_31 | reverse complement strand
TGTTTATCTTTTTTGTCGTGGCATGGATAACAACAGGAAGGGTATTATACCCATTGCGGCTGGTGACAGAAACTGCACATTCGATTAGCGAATCGGATATGACACAACGCATACCTGTGAAGGGTTCGGATGAAATAGCCGAACTGACAACTACAATCAACGAAATGCTCGATAGATTGCAATTTGCCTTTGACAGTCAGCAGAAATTTCTTAACGATGCTAGCCACGAATTGCGAACGCCAATCACAATCGTTCAAGGTCATTTGGAGATGCTGCAATTCTACCCCGAAAAGCAGCCAGAAACCATTGCGCTGGTAATGGATGAACTCGACCGCATGAGTCGGTTAGTAAATGATTTGTTATTACTAGCAAAAACTGAGCGTCCCGATTTTCTGAAATTAAAGCCGGAGGAATTAGACTGGTTAACTGAGGAAATATTTCTCAAAGCCCGCAGTTTTGCCAATCGAAATTGGAAAATTGAATCTAAGGGTTTAAGTCCGATTGCTGTAGATAGGCAGCGGTTAACCCAAGCAGTGATGAATCTCGTCCAAAATGCAGTCCGCCACACTACTGAAAGTGATACTATTACACTTGGTTCTTCCGTGAAAGCGGATTTTGCCTACATTTGGGTCAGCGACAGTGGAGAAGGAATTGCACCAGAAAATCAAAAACGGATTTTTGAACGTTTTGAGAGGGCAACAAAGCTAGACCACAACTTTGAAGGACATGGCTTGGGACTTTCGATTGTCAATGCGATCGCTCTTGCACATGGTGGTAAAGTCGAGCTTTCTAGCCGTTTGGGGCATGGTTCAACCTTTACTATCGTTATCCCCTTAGTTCCGACGCAGGAAACTGCTAACCATGAACCAGATTCTCATCGTCGAAGACAATCCCCGTATCAGTTCCTTTTTGGTAACTGGGTTGCAGGCACACGGATTCATAAGCGCGATCGCCTCTAATGGTACTGATGCCCTTAATATGGCTGACAGTAAATTATTTGACTTGGTTATTCTCGATTTAGGTTTACCCGACCTTGATGGTTTAAATGTGCTGCAACACTTGCGGGGTAGAGGCGAGACGCTACCAATTATTGTTTTAACGGCACGCGATACTGTAGATGATACGGTAGCAGGGTTAGAAGGTGGTGCTGATGATTATATTACTAAGCCATTTCGCTTTGAAGAATTATTAGCCCGTATCCGCGTTCAATTGCGAAACCGTCACGTTCCCAGGCAGAAAGAAGAAACAATATTACGGGTGGGTGATGTGCATTTGGATTTGCTGACACGGCAAGTTTGGGTCAGGGAACAGTTGGTGGAACTTTCCACCCGTGAATTTATTTTGGCAGAAGTCTTTCTACGTCATCCCATGCAAGTATTAAGTCGAGAACAATTATTAAATCGCATTTGGGGGTATGATTACGACCCAGGGTCAAATATAGTGGATGTGTATATTGGGCATTTGAGAAAGAAATTTGGTAGCGATAGAATCGAGACAGTTCGGGGAATTGGTTATCGGTTCAAAGTTTGAAATGAGGGGACGTGATATAGCAATTCCCAAGTTGGTGAGGTATATCTGTAGGGGCGCAAGGCATTGCGCCCTTATCTTGGTGTAAAATCGCCATACCTCATGGGACTGGGAAACGCTATAGAGACAAATTTTATCCTTCCATTCCCCTCATTTGCTATTACATACCAGGTGGTAAAAGTACGCTATCGATTACATGAATTACACCATTACTGGCTTTAATATCCGCTTGAATGACTCTAGATTTATTCACTCTAATACGACCTGTTCTACTAACTCCAACATCTACTTGATTGCCTTCAACAGTTTTGACGCGACCAGATTTTAAGCTTTTAGATTCAACTGCACCAGAAACGACATGGTAAGTCAGAATTTTTTGCAAAGCTGCCTTATTTTCTGGTTTCAATAGTTTTTCTAAAGTACCTTTAGGTAATTTAGCAAATGCTTCATCTGTAGGTGCAAATACTGTAAATGGAGTGTCCCCAGAAAGTGTTTCCACTAACCCTGCTGCTTCAACTGCTGTTACTAAAGTTTTAAAATTAGGATTAGATGTTGCAATTTCAACAATAGTTCCTGTTTCATTAGCTTGATTTTTAGCTTGGGATATAGTTGTAGCGCTAGAACTACAAGCTTTGATAATACCTGGAAAGCTAATCAATACAGTACTAGCTGAAATGAGTAAAGCTATTGCTTGAGTCAATTGTTTGGAGTTCATGATTATAACCTTGATAGAGTTAAAGAATTTGCAAGATACTAAATGAAATTATTTTCAGTTGTTTAAAAATACTGCAACTGAATTTGAATATCCGTACTAGAACCTGCCACTAATACAGCCGAGTCACCAAATTTGGGCGCTCCAGTACGAATCCTTGGGTTTTGAGAAAACCCAAAGCCTTCTGTGGGGATGCCAAGAGCATTACTATTGAGATTATTATCTCCATTGGCATCGTGAAAAATTGCAACGGCATAGTTACCTGCTTTTAAGTTGGGAAAAGTTACGGTTTGAGGTGTTTGTGTAACTTTAAGACATTGAGCTTTTAATGCACGTTTACTATTGCTTGGAAAACCTTGACTACTAGAAAAAATACTTAAACAAATTTTTCCTTTTTGATTTTTTAATCCGTCAACACGAATATTTAGGTTTCCGTTAAAACTAGCGTTAGCTTGAGATAGTAACATTATATTTCCGAAAGTCGTCAAAAGTAAAATAGCTGTCGGTAATAGTGATTTCATCCTTTTATCCTATTTGAAATAAATTTATTTTGACGCTGATATTTTATCAGTTTGCAGCTGCTCGTCACTCAACAAACAACCATCTTCCATGTTGACGATACGGTCAGCAATGTCCAAAATTCGATTATCGTGAGTCACAAGCAAAATTGTACAACCTTGTTCTTTGGCTAGATGTTGCATAAGTTCCACCACATCCCGACCAGATTTTTTATCAAGTGCTGCTGTTGGTTCATCTGCTAAGACAATTCTGGGATTAGCAACTAATGCACGAGCAATCGCTACTCGCTGTTTTTGTCCACCAGATAAATTATCTGGATAGTAATTAAGACGATTTTCTAATCCTACGACTTTTAGAATCTGTACTGCTTTTTCCTTTCTTTGATTATAGGGTAAATTATGTAACTCTAAAGACATTTCCACATTTTCTTGAGCCGTTAAACTATTAAGTAGATTATGGGATTGGAATATATAGCCAATTTGTTGCCGTGTTCTTAGTAATAAGTTTCTCGAAGCTCCACAAAGTTCTTCTCCCATAATTTTTAAACTACCTAGTTGTGGGGAACGTAGTCCACCAACTAAAGTTAAAAGGGTAGTTTTACCAGACCCAGAGGGACCCGTCATAATCAATATTTCACCAGTATCAATTGTCAAATTAATATCGAATAAAACTTGTTTGCGTAAGTTACCTTTGCCAAAATTATGATTTAAACTTTGGATAGAAATAGCCAGATTAGTCATATCGCTAATAATAATTGACGTATTAAATTACTAGAAAATATCTGCGGGGTCTGCGGAAGATAACTTGCGGGCTGCGATCGCACCCGAAGCAATACACATAACAATCGTGAGTATAAAAATCTCGATAACGCGGTTGATTGGCATCATTAGCGGTAAACTAGTTGCACTGCGTGTAACACCATACAATCCAATAGAAATCAAGCATCCAGGAAAAAAACCACATATCGCTAAAATAATCGCTTCTTGAAACACCACTCCAAACAAGTAGAGATTGCTGTAACCCATTGCTTTGAGGGTGGCATATTCTGCTAAATGGTCAGACACATCACTAAATAAAATTTGGTAAACGATAATTAGACCCACTACAAACCCCACCACTACACCAAAGGAAAAAATAAAACCAATTGAGGTATTTGTTTCCCAGTAAGTTCTTTCAGAGGTAATAAATTCCTGACGGGTAAATATTTTTACATCATTAGGTAGTTGACTTTTCAATTTACTTACGATTTCATTCGCATCACTACCAGGTTTGAGTCTAATTAAACCCATACTGACTTTACCCGCTTTCCTACCGTTAAAGATGCGAAGAAAATTTTGGTCACTCGTCATCACACTGCCATCAGCAATAAACGATGCACCAACTTGATATAATCCTTTAATGGTAATTTTCCTTCCCTGTAGTTCTGTTGTGACAGATTTACCTTGAGTCAGTTGATCTGTAGTACCTGCATATTTTTTATCGGAAGCACGGTCAAATATTACGGTGTCTGGATATTTGATAAAATCAACGTTTTGCTTTACTTCTGGCAGATTGAAAGCTGGTCTAGCTGGATTAAATCCCAAAACTAAAATCGTAGACTCCAGCTTGGTCTGAGGATTTTTCCAAGTACCCAAATTTACATATAAAGGGTCCGCAGTTTCAACTTCTGGTATATTTTTAGCTTGGAATAAGCGACGACGGGGAAATTCTTTGAGTAATCCGAAGTTTTGCTTTTGACGACTAGTAAGTATAATATCCGCTTCGATTAATTCAGGCAGAAGAGTATTACTATCAAGCAGCGCACTTTGAAATCCTAACTGCATCAAAATTAAAATATCAGCAAAGCCAATTCCCGCAAGGGCAACGATAAATCGTCCCTTTTGTCGCATTAGTTGTCTCCAAGCTAAGGGAATTTTACGTTTCATCATAGGTTAATTTCCACGTTGACTTGCAGATTAATGAAGTTAGCAACTTGTTGACTTGAAGCTTTATCAAGTTTTATTTTGACTTCGATTACTCTGGCATCACTTGCTGCTGTGGGGTCAGTTTCAAGAATATCTTTTTTGGCAATTTGCGACCCAATTTGTTTGACTGTTCCTCGCAACTTACCAGAGAAGACATTACTAGGACTAGTAATAATCGCAGTTTGGAGAAGCCTAATTTTGCTGATATCGCTTTCATAAACTTCTGCGATCGCATACATTTGTTCCGTTTGAGCGAGTTCTACAATTCCTTTATCGCTGACTGTTTCCCCTGGACGAGTTTGCACTCTGAGAATACGACCAGCTTGTGGTGCGCGGATATATGATAAATCTAGTTCTGTTTGAATACGCTTGACTGTCGCTACAGCACTATCCACCTCTGCTTGTGCATTGGCAATATCTGTTGGACGCACTTCTAAAGTTTGGTTAAGGTTAGCTTCTGCTTCATTAATTTGCTGTTTTAGAGTCGCAATAGTTTTTTCACGGTTGGCTTTAGCTTCGTTAATTTGCTGTTTTAGGGTAGCTAAAACACGATTTTGGTTAGCTTGATTTTCTAGCAATAAAGCAGTGGAAGTTTCTGCACTTAAGCGTCTCTTATCAACTTCCTGACTAGAAATAGCTCCTTGTTTGTAAAGACTTTCATAACGTTTTACGTCTGAATCCGCATTACGTTTTTCAGCGGCTACACGTGCAACTGTTGCCTGTAAAGTCTGTTTTTGACCTTGTAATTCTGCTTCAAGACGGGCAATAAGAGCGTTATCTACTTTATTTTGTCCAGATTCCGCTTGTAAACGAGAAATAGTTGCTTGACGTGCAGTCACTTCTCCTTGTTTAGCACCTGCTTGTACTTGATTGAGACGAGATTTGGCAATTTCAACTTTAGAACGTGCTTCATTTAGGGTATCAGTTAGTTGATTGCGTGAATCTAAAATTGCAATGACTTGTCCTGTTTTCACTGTTTCACCCTCATCAACTAATAGTTGTGCTAATTTACTTCCATTACCTCCATTGGTAGATGCGCTAGCAATTTTAATCACTTGTCCTTGTGGTTCCAATCTTCCCAAAGCATTTATGGTGGGATTACTGGGAGTTATATTAGCGATTTTCACAGGAGTTTTTTTCGTTTGAGAACGATTGAAATATATTACACTTGTTCCCATTGTGACAACTGAGATCAGGCTACAAATAATAACAGTGCGTGACAAAGACGGAATGAGTAATGATTTACGCAATTTTGATTGTTGCACAGTTAAATTAAAATTAATACTCTTAAAGTTTGTACAATCATAAAACGTACTGTAGTTGAATCTCAATATTACTATGTGAATCAGTTACGGTAATTGCCGAGTCAGCGAATTTAGGTATACCTTTCAAAATATTTGGATTTTGAGAAAAACCAAATCCTTCTGTTGGTATACCAAGCCAGTTACAGTTGAGAATGCCATCATTATTTGCATCATGAAAAACAGCAACTGCATAATTCCCAGATTGTAAGTTTGGGAATGTTACTTCTAGCTGAGTATCTGTTACTTCAATACAGGAAATTTGTATTGCATTATTTCCATTATTCGGAAATCCTTGCTCATTCTCAAATAAACTCAGACAAATTTGTCCTTGCTTATTTTTGATTCCATTAATAGTTACAGAGAGGGCACTATTAAACATTGTTTTATTGCGATCAAGTCTTAAAGCTATTTGAGTATTCATAATCACTTAGTTTGATAATTCATTTAACTACCATTACTTATTTTTAGGAACTCTAAAGGTTATCGTTCGGATGAGATTCTTTTCTATGTATTCAATAGTCAATAAACTTGTTGAATCATTAGGGAATTTAAAAATAGACTTACTGCTAATAAATCAATAAGTTTTTTCCTTTTCTTGAAAGTAAAAATCTCTAATTTAAGTGACAAAGTAACCTCTATTTAAAATAGCTAAATATTTAGTTTACGAATCAGATGCATCTTGTAAATGTGTCGTACTGACTACAATTGTTCTAATAATTATCAAACTTGCGTATAAAACCCACGGAATTATCGGTACGATTAAAAGTGCTGCGGATTCCGAGACTGGCCAGACGCGAAAAATTACAAAGGTCGCAAGCGCAATTGTTTCCAAGTTGCCTAGTAGCCCAGCGATCGCGTTATCGAATGCGAGGGTATAAAGTGGATATACCAGGCAGGAAATTATCAAAACTGTTACCCAAGTTTGTGCTAATGCACTCGTTTCATTAGAATTTAACTGCCACCGTGCTGTTGCCATTAGTACAAATAATATTGTCCATACGATGCCGATGAGATATGTAGGTGGTGCGAGTAAAGATTTAGCTATAGGTTCAATCGATTTATTCCACCCAAGTCCGTAAATTAATCCATTCATGACTGAGACTGCTACTAAGGCTACCAAAATATTCAGAATAAGCGATGTCGTATTTGGCTGATTCAAAAGTGACAGCATAAAATTAGTGAAGGAGTAATGTTAAGTGCCTTAGTTGCTAATCTAACCAAAAATCCCGTGCAGCAATATTCCCAAAACGCACAAAAAAACATGACTGGGGTCACATTACAGAATGTAAACAGATGCGGTACAGTCGTGGGGATATACATCCGTACAGAATCATAATTATTTTTAAATCATAAAAATTCAATGCAATGATATTTCTAAGGTCGCTTCCTCTCACTTTTCGATATCTGGAGTGGATTTACATTACCGCTCATTTTGGAATGTGGTTCAATAGTCCAGATATTAATTTACCTATCACCCTTGCATCCTACGGTATTTTTTTTGCACTGAGTTGGTTATATCCCAGTCAACGTCCTTACTGGCAACGGTTTATCTATATAGTTTTTGCACTGACGATGGTGGTTTGTGTTCGACGTGCGGGAATTGATTTAGCTTTATTTCTCTGCTTTTATAATGCCAAAAGCTACTTTTTACTAAGTCGTAGAGTCACGATTATTATCACAATTTTTACTGCAATTCCTTGGGCAATTAATGAATATTTAGCAGAATTGAATAAATTTAATTCTGTCGTGCAAATTACTCCCAGCTTTGTTTTTGACCCAAGTAATCCCCTCAAATTTATATTTTTCACGATATTTTTTTACACTGCTAGCAATTTTTTTGTCATTATGTTTACTTCAATGATGCTTGCGGAACAAAAAAGCCGTCAGCGTGCAGAAGAATTATCTATTCAGGTGGAAACATTAGCTACAACCCTAGAACGTACCCGAATTGCCCGTGAAATCCATGATTCCTTGGGACATACCCTTACCGATTTAGATATTCAACTTGAAGTTGCTCAAAAATTGCGATCGCATAATCTTGAACAATCTTTTCAAGCTGTTGATACTGCAAAAATGCTGGCTGGGCAATGTATTGAGGACGTAAGTCAAGCTTTACACCGAATGCGTCAGTCAGATTTTGACCTCAAAACTGCCTTAACTTCCTTAATGGAACAGGCAAAGCAAACAGCATTACAAGTGCAGTGGGAATTCAATCTTCCTCAACTCGGTTTATATAAGGATTATCAAATTTATTGCGTAGTCAAAGAAGCAATTATGAACGTACAAAAACATGCTGGTGCTTCCCAAGTTCATTTTTATGGAGGTTTAACAAGCGAAGGCATTGTTTTAGATATCAAAGATAATGGGGTTGGGTTTGACTTAGAAAAAATGCACAGGGGTTTTGGTCTTCAAGGAATGATGGAACGAGTGCAACTATTGGGCGGTAAAATTGATATTAAAACTGCCTTGAAGCAGGGTACGCAAATTCAAGTTATACTTCCGCTATGATTCGCCTTTTGCTTGTAGATGACCAAGATATTTTTCGTCAGGGTTTGGCTGCATTACTTTCAGTTGAATCTGATTTAGAGGTGATTGGACAAGCGAGGAATGGAGAGGAAGCGATTTCTCTGGCAAAAACTCTCCAACCCCATGTAATTCTCGTGGATGTACGAATGCCCGTTTGTGATGGAGTACAAGCAACCCGTGAAATCCATCAGCATTATCCTTGGATTCGGATTTTAGTTTTAACGACGTTCGATGATGATGAGTATATTTTGCAATCACTCCAAGTGGGTGCATTAGGCTACCTACTCAAGCGTACCCCATCTCAAGATATTGTTGCTGCAATTCGCTCCGTTTCTCAGGGTTATAGCCAGTTAGGACCAACAATTGCCCTTAAAGTTTTCTCTCAACTCAAACCCTTACAAACCAGTTCAAACAGCTACCAAGAACTACTGAGTAAGCGGGAAATTGACGTATTAAAACTTGTCGGGCAGGGCAAAAATAATCAAGAAATTGCTCAAGAATTATTTTTGAGTGAAGGAACTGTGAAAAATTATGTTACGACTATTTTGGGGAAACTGGAAATGCGCGATACCACGAAGTGGTTGCCAAGGGCATCGCATTCAAATAGCCCTATGGGCACAACAAAATTTGCTTTAGATTATTTGTATTAATTTAGACTTGAAAATCAATTATGTTTGTAAGACAGGCGAGACGCCTATCCTACGATTTTTTCAATATCTTGTCCGTTGTATTATTTGAGACTTGCAAAATCATTCATTACGTAAAACAATATAACTATAAGTGGCTCCATTAACCTTTAACTAATAGCCAAAATCTTCAAAAGGAGGCGTTTGAGCAATGCCCGAACATCGGACGCTTGTTGAAGAGGCGCATATAGCACTCGACGCTGCAATTATGTACTATCGCGGTCGCCCGGTAGGAACGCTTGCAGCCCGCGATACACAAGCTATTGCTCTCAATTATGACCAGTGCTTTGTCCGCGATTTCGTCTCCAGTGCTTTAGTATTTTTAATGACAGATAGGGCAGAAATAGTCCGTAATTTCTTGGAAGTTACTCTCACACTTCAAAGCCGACAGCGACGGATGGATTCCTTTAAACCAGGACTCGGTTTAATTCCTGCTAGCTTTAAAGTCGAGTTGCAAGGTGGAAAAGAAGTTTTAATTGCAGATTTTGGCGACCAAGCTATAGCTAGAGTTACCCCCATCGATTCGTGTTTTTGGTGGCTGTATTTACTCCGTGCATATGTAAAAGCGACTGGAGATATAGCGTTTGCACATCGAGAGGATTTTCAGCGAGGGATACGGTTAATTTTACGGCTTTGTTTGGAAACCCAGTTTGATATGTATCCGACACTGCTGGTTCCCGAAGGAGCATTTATGATTGACCGTCGCATGGGAGTTAATGGGTATCCGTTAGAGATACAATCTTTATTCTATGCAGCTTTGCGGTCAGCGCAGGAGTTGTTAGTATCCGAAACTGGCAAGACGCAGAAGGCTGTAAGCGAACGTTTGGGTAATTTGGCATTCCACATGCGAAGTTATTACTGGTTAGATGTGCAACGGTTGAATGAAATCTACCGTTATAAGGGCGAAGAATTTGGTTTACATGCAGTCAATAAATTTAATATTTATACTAATTCGATTCCATCTTGGCTTTTCGACTGGCTTCCCGATACAGGGGGATATTTTGCCGGGAATCTCGGTCCAGGATTAATGGATTTTCGCTTCTTTGCCTTGGGTAATTTGATGGCTATATGCGGTTCAATGGCGACAAAAGAGCAATCTCTAGATATTTTAACTTTGATTGAGAATCGTTGGGATGATTTAGTCGGAAAAATGCCGATGAAAATCTGCTACCCTGCACTTAAAAACCGCGATTGGGAATTACTAACAGGTTTTGACCCCAAAAATACCCCTTGGTCGTATCATAACGGTGGAAACTGGCCCGTTTTATTGTGGGCATTAGTTGCAGCAGCATTAAAAGTAGGTAAAACTACCTTAGCTGTTAGTGCGATCGCGCTGGTTGAAGAACGTCTGGGTGAAGACCAATATCCCGAATATTACGACAGTAAAGACGGTCGTCTCATTGGCAAAGAAGCCCGTTTTTATCAAACTTGGTCTATAGCTGCTTTCTTAATGGCAAAGCAACTAATTACACATCCCCAGTACTTAAGCTTAATCAGTTTCCACGAAGATAAATAAAGAATCCGGGTTTCGCAGAAGTTACCCGGATTCTGGTCTTCTCAATAGGGTCAGAATTAATGACATGAACTACTGGTCAGAAGGGAGCATTTGGGTGTAAAAAAGAAGATTATTTCTCCCCATCTCCCCCTTCCCCCTTTCCTTTATCTGTCTTTAGGTGGATTAGAATTACGTGATAAAAGGATGACAATGCATTTATAAAACTTAAGATTTTTGAGCGGGGATGAGTACAGTCTGTCAGATCCAAAGGAGATGGAAAAATGGTTTTTATGGAAAGTAAGCAGGCGCAGATAGTTGCTGACTTTCCTAATGTGTTACAAAAGAAAGTCTTTTTTGAGCCTTTAGTCATAGCACCGCCATTGTTAGAGTGCGAAGTTTGTGTAATTGTGCCTGTCCGCAATGAAGCTAAAACTTTGAATGCAACTCTAGCAGCTTTGGCAAATCAAGTGGATTTACAAGGAAATCGGTTAGACCCCAAACGCTACGAAATCATTTTACTGGCAAATAATTGCAGCGATCGCTCGGCTCATATTGCTCGCATCTTCGCACAACAACATCCAGATATCAACCTACATACAGTCGAAATAACTCTACCCCCATCACAAGCTTATATTGGTAGAGTCCGACAGATATTAATGGATGAAGCATACCGCAGACTCAACAGTTTAGGACGCAAAGGCTTAATTATTGCCTCTACAGACGGTGATTCGCAAGTAACAAAAACTTGGATTGCTGCCAATATGTATGAAATTGCCTGCGGTGCGGATGCAGTGGGAGGACGAATTTTAACCGATAAAGCTGGACGTGCCGCATTACACCCCTACGCTAAAGCTTGCCATTTGCGCGAAGTCGGCTATAGTTATTTGATTTGCGAGTTGGAAAGTCATATTGACCCGAAAGAATGCGATCGCTTTCCGCGACACTATCAGCATTATGGTGCTAGTTTGGCTGTCACTGCCGAAATGTACGCATTAGCAGGAGGTTTACCTCCCGTGCGAACTCCTGAAGCTGTTGCATTTTATCAAGCTTTGGTGCGTGTCAATGCTCGGTTTCGTCACAGTCCGATAGTACGTGTCGTCACTTCAGCTAGAGTTAGCGGACGTTCTGATATTGGATTGGCGAATCAGTTGAATGAATGGGCTAAAATGGGTAAGCAAAAACAACCATTTTTAGTTGAGTCCGCAGTGGCAATTGTAACACGGTTGACTGCACGTCGTCAGCTAAGATTGCTATGGTTACGGTTGCTCGACGGTCATCAACCTCAGCAGGAGGAAGTAATTAATATAGCTAGCATATTAAGTGTAAATTCGCAATGGCTGCTTGAAGAAATCCAGCAACCTCAGACCTTTGGGAAGTTGTTTGAACGAGTTGAACAGCGACAGGAATTTGAGGGAATTTGGAATTCTCGTTTTGCAAAGGTAGATATAGAAGAAGCTATCAAAGAACTGCGATTCCTTCGGAAAGCTTTTACCCTTGGGCAATGCAACTCCTAATTACCTTGGTTTCGGAAAACGTGATGCGATACCCAGTACTATTTGTTGAGTAAATAAAAACCCAGTATTATTTAAATTTACCGGGTTTTTATGTGATTTATTTTAGCTTTTTTTAGTTTCCGGCATTCTCAACTAAGTCTAACCCAAACCAATAGCTGTAACTCCGGCTAAAGTTATAAAACCAACGTTATATCCTACTGCTTTCACTAAAAAACCACTACTAATGTTGCTTAATGACGCACCAATCCCGACCGCAGTACTAATAACTCCTTGGGCTAAACTAAATCGTCCAGTTCCTTGTGTCAAATCCGCGACAATTAACACTACTAAAACTGGAAAAATACCTGATGAGATGCCGTCTAAAAATTGTAGCGATACCACTAAATAACCAATTGCTACTGCTAAAGACGCGATCGCAATCAATATTCTTAAGGATCAAAATTAATCTAGTGGAGTTACTGAAAACTAGTTCATCGGATTGCATTAGTATAATCGCATCCGCACGAATTGGTTCAAGAGAAAGTTCTTTGGGACTTAGCTTGTTTAATGTTATCGGTTCACTTAATAACCAAGTAGCAAAATCGCTAGAAAAGTTTTAAGCTAGAAATTTACAAGTATTATCGAACATGAAGGTATTTGATGCTATATTTATTTCATAAGAATGGGTATAAGTAATGGCCATAGTAAACTTTAGTGCAGATGAGGATTTACCACAATTAGTAAATCGAGTTACAGAAAGTAGAGAGCGTATCGTTATCGAGATGGGAGGTAAAGCAACTGC
>JANNFJ010000220.1:0-2273 GCA_031379725.1 Calothrix sp. OTE_75_metabat_31 | reverse complement strand
TTATTTTTTAGATTAAAAGTAAAATATGAGTGATATTAGATCCGGATGATATAGATGACATATTTATAAAATAAAAATTATTGGCTCGTGGTGTTTCGCTGCGAGCCTAAATATTAATTAGTTAAGCCTGATAATTCGGAGCAAGGCGGAATCGAAGAGTATTAAGAAAAAGTAAAAAAAATATTAAAAAATGCAAAAAGTTCGTAATTAGTAGAAGCGAACTTGATTTTTGTATGCAAATTAATGTTATTTAGTAAAAATATAGAGTTATCATCTATAACAAGAATAAAATCGCATTCCTTGAAAAAGCAGCATAAAAATAGGTGAACTATTTCAAAGTTCCGACATCGGTAGCAGGCTGTCCAATTAATTTGGTTGGTGAAAAGGGACAAGCCATTCAAATATCGATTCACTCTCCCAGTCCTTATATCTGTGCCAACCTCGAACGGATATTACCTGAGTGGAAAAATCAATCATCGATGTGGGTTGTAATCGTATTGCAGCGATCGCATTACGAACTTGTGGAAAAGACTGCTGTTGTTGAGGCCGAAAAACAACTGTTGCGCGAACAGTTTATGCGATTTGGTTTAGATGTGTCGTTTAACTTATGCGATCGCGGTTACTTAACCGACCTCATTGACCCTCGCACGGGTTATCCTTTGCGATCGCGTCCCGGACAAATACCCCACGACGATACTGCAGCTGTTAGCGCATTACTCGATTATCCGATTATTAAAAATGAGTGCCGCGTCTTAGTTCATCCTGATTGGGGAACAGCAGTTTATCCAAGCATTATATTTTCTCAAGCACCACCAATTCTGATCGAGTGGATGGTAAGGCAAATTAGGGGGAATTAAGGGAGTAGGGAGTAGGGCAAATTAGGGAAGTTGGAAATAAGGAACAGGGAATAAGAATAAGGAGTTCAAACTTAAAATTTTTTACTCTCTACTCCCTACTCCTAAAGTAAATCAGCGGGGTCAACTGACTGCAAGGAACGCATGGCAATAGTACCGGAAACAAAACACATAATAAGTGTGAGAATAAAAATATTGATGCAGCGCTCAAGGGTCATGAATACAGGTAGCATTGTAGCATCGGCAGCAAGTTGGTAAAATGCGAGAGCAAAAATAAAACCTGGAATATATCCTAAAACCGCCAGGAACAATGCTTCTTGAGCCAGGACTCCCAGCAAATAGTTATTGGTATACCCAATTGCCTTGAGCATGGCATATTCGGATAAATGCGCGGCAATATCGGAATAGAGAATTTGGTAAACAATCACGCTACCAACAACAAATGAGACAATTACACCAACTCCAAAAATAAATCCAATCGGCGTGGTTTTACTCCAATATGCTCTTTCTAAGTTGGTATATTGGTCTAAAGTTAAGACAATAACATCGTTAGGTAAACTCAACCGCAGGTTTTTTGCGACTTGTTCGATATTGGCATTCTTGTTTACCTTGATTAAACCGACACCAATTTGATTGGGTTGGTGGCTAGAGAAAAGCCGCAGGTAAGTAGAATCGCTACAAATAACATTACCGTAAGTAGCAAATGATTTACCTAAACGAAAATAGCCAGCAATGCCGACTTTCGTTTCGTTGACTTCGGTTTCTGGTTTGGATTGTTTACCCAAAAATGAAGCAACATAACCAGCTTTGGGAAAAGCTGCTTTGTCGAATAAAATTTGATTGAGAATTTGGAGTTGATTGAGATTGTTGTTAATTTCGGGAGATTTGAAGATTGGATTTGCGGGGTTAGTACCCAAAATCAAAATTGTTTGCAGTCCTTGAGTTTCGGGATTACTCCATTTACCCAAACCAATGTAGACAGGATTTACCGATTCGACACCGCTAAAACCTCGTGCTTGATATAGTCTGTCCTTTGGAAAATTCTTGATTGAATAAATAGTTTCAAAATTGCGACTTACCAGCACCAAATCCGAATTGAAGCTTTTGTGCGGTGCAACAGCGCTTTCAAATAATGCTCCTTCAAACCCCATTTGAGCAAACATCAATATATTAGCCAATCCGATACCAGCCAGTGCAACACCTAAACGGGTTTTTTCCTTCATTAACTGCTGCCATGCCACTGGGATTTTGAAAAAAACTTTACGCATGAAGGGAGATGGGGGAAGGGAGAGGGGGAGATGGGGGGAGACAAGGAAGAGGGGGGAGACAAGGAAGAGGGGGGAGACAAGGAAGAGGGGGGAGACAAGGAAGAGGGGGGAGACAAGGAAGAGGGGGGAGACAAGGAAGAGGGGGGAGACA
>JANNFJ010000198.1:0-2264 GCA_031379725.1 Calothrix sp. OTE_75_metabat_31 | reverse complement strand
CTATTTTTTCCATTCGTTGGATTAATTAAGAAAAAATGACAATAACTTGTATTAACAAGCTATTTATTATTTTTTTCGGGATTCTTAACGATTAAGCTAGTTAGAACGTAGGTAATATGATTTTAAGTTATATAAATTACGTTTAAAACATTTACACTTATTACTACATTCCTTGCTATGTAAGTGCCAGAGCCTAAAATCCTATGTAATTATGTCATAGCAGCATGGCTATATATATCTGGAACAAATCAGTTACATCATTATTAAAAATAACTATCAAAAGACTTTTTGATAAAAGTTATCAAGTATGAAAAATATTATTTATGAGGGCGAAATTTACGTAAATACCTGTTAGCATGAGTAAGTCAGACAGTTAGTATAAAGCTGTTTAAAAAGGAAGAAACTATGAGTGCATCAGAAACGGTTTTACGTAATGTTGGTCAAGTTTACGACAACCCAGTATTGCTGGATAAAAGCGTAACTATGCCAGTTTGCGAAGGATTTAATATTGCTTTAGCTAGTTTTCAAGCGCTGTACCTACAATATCAAAAGCATCATTTTGTTGTAGAAGGTGCAGAATTCTACTCATTGCATGAGTTTTTTAACGAGAGTTACGAGGCAGTTCAAGAACACGTTCACGATATTGGAGAACGCTTGGATGGACTCGGTGGTGTACCAGTAGCTAGCTTTCAGAAATTAGCTCAATTATGCTGTTTTGAACCTGAAGCCGATGGTGTTTATTCCTGCCGGCAAATGGTGGAACATAATTTAGTGGCAGAACAAGCCATGATTGGTTTAATTCGTCGTCAAGCTGGACAAGCTGAAAGTTTAGGCGATCGCGCTACCAGATACCTGTATGAAAAAATTCTCCTTAAAACTGAAGAACGTGCCTATCACTTGGCTCATTTCCTTGCGAAAGATAGCTTGACGCTAGGATTTGTCCAAGCCAGCAATAATTAATTAAGAGTATTCCAATTAAAAAATATCCGATGAGGAGGTTCGTAAGATAAGCGTCTCGCCTGTTTTACAAATATGCACAGACAGACGAGACACCTAACAAGACGGGTGGGTTTATTTCTTGGATTACTCTAACGGCAAGCATTGCTAGATTTTATCCTAGCAATGCTTTGTGCTTGCGATCGCAGCTTTGAGCCATTCAAAATACTTTGTTTTTTGATACTTCAAAACCTGGACAGCAATTATTTATTCTCAATAATTTCCAATGTATTGCCATTTACAACTGAGAAGAAGTATCATTTAATATGTTAAATCTTCTCAGGAGAAGAGGCTATGCCTCCCTACACGTCCAATTCTCTAAAAGCGGAACTGAATTCCAAGGGCTGGCGTTTCACACCTCAGCGAGAAACAATATTAAAAATTTTTCAGAATCTTCCCAGGGGAAACCACCTCAGCGCCGAAGAACTGGATGAATTAATGAAGACGCGGGGAGAAGCTATCAGTTTATCAACTATTTATCGAACTTTAAAGTTGATGACGCGGATGGGCATTTTGCGAGAACTCGAATTAGCAGAGGGGCACAAGCACTACGAACTAAATACAAGTTCTCCTCATCACCACCACCATCTGGTTTGCATTCAGTGCAACCAAACAATCGAGTTTGAGAATGATTCGATATTGAAAACAGCGTTAAAACAGGTGGACAAGGCTGGATTACAGATGATAGATTGCCAACTTACTATCTATGGCATCTGTCCGGAAGCCTTACGCTTGGGATGGCCTGCTACTGTTTCTGGTGAGTGGGTTTGTTCTCGTGCTACTGCCAAAATGGAGTCGAATCTAGACCCAAAAAACTAGATAATTAGCATTCTCAGCTTGCACAAATATTCTCAGATGGCAGCTTTGAGGCTGGTTACAATATTTGCAAATAATTATCAGTTAATTACTAAAATATTATCACTGATGCATATACCCCAATCTTGATTAATCAGGCTTGGGGAATTTATTTACATAGCGTTTTTCGTTATTCCAAGGTGTGTAGGGGCACTTGGGTTATCGTGCCCTTACGGCATATTCGTCGCTACCAAAGGGTCTGACCCTCTCCAAAGCCAATGACATCCGCAGCAGTTTCGGGGATTTGGGTTTCACGATAGGGTCAGAATTAATTACCTTATTAGGCACAGAGTACACAGAGTAAGAGTTAGAAGAGGTTTAGTACCCGATCAACCCACCAAAATTAATGACACGAACCATTAGTACTCCATGTCATTAATTCTGATGGGTAGTGCGTAGGCTTGCGCCAGCCC
>JANNFJ010000189.1:0-5228 GCA_031379725.1 Calothrix sp. OTE_75_metabat_31 | reverse complement strand
ACCGATTTATGGCTTATACCGATGCTCAATTCATATTACTAGGAACAGGGGATAGATATTACGAAAGCCAAATGTGGCAAATGACATCCCGCTATCCCGGACGGATGGCAACTTATTTACTTTACAATGATGCGCTGGCACGTCGTATCTACGCGGGAACTGACGCATTTTTGATGCCAAGTAGGTTTGAACCCTGCGGAATTAGCCAAATGATGGCATTGCGTTACGGTTCCGTCCCCATTGTCCGACGGACTGGGGGGTTAGTCGATACTGTTTCCCACCATGACCCGATGAATGAAGCTGGAACTGGTTACTGTTTCGACCGTTACGAACCTTTAGATTTGTTTACTTGCTTGATTCGAGCTTGGGAAGGGTTCCGTTTTAAACCTCAGTGGCAGGCATTACAGCAACGCGGAATGCATGAAGACTTTAGCTGGTATAAATCGGCTAAAGAATATGTAAAGTTGTACCGTTCGACTTTGGGTTTACCTGAAGAGGAAGTTAAGGAAATTCAAATATTACAAGAGGCTACGGTTAACAGTAAGTAATATTCAGAGTAAGTATAAATACTGATCGGTTAGAGATAGTGAAGGGGCTAGAAACCCGGCTTCTGCAAGAAGCCGGGTTTCTAATTTTGAGTAATATTGGTAGCTATTTGGTTTGTGATAATCATTTCGCACTATGTGTTATTTCTAACTAAAGTTTGGGAATTATATATTTGAGAGAAGTGTGGGTTACGTAAAAACCGATTGCTTCAAACATCCTGACCATTTTTTAAGGATATTAAATTCATGGCACGTAAATTACCAAAAAGCAGTAGCGCCAACGCAGTCGCATTGGAACCTCAACTAGCGATCGCAACAATTGGACTTTTCTCCATGCTGGTTGATGGAGAAATGGAAGATATCGAGAATTATGCCTTGGGAGAATTTCTATCTGAGGTTGACTTGTATGCGGATTATTCCGAAGAAGATTTTGATAACTTAGCTGCTGAAGCTTTAGCATTACTTCAAGAAGACGCAAGTGCGGGGATTGGTCAGGCGATCGCATCTTTGGAAAATAAGGGTTCACGTGAAGCTGCGTATATCACAGCTTTAATGATAATTTCAGTTGATGATGATATTCCGGAAGAAGAAGAAGATTACATTGCCGACCTTCAAAAAGCTTTGAATATCTCCGACAAACGATCCGATGAAATCATCGACGAATTGTTCGGTGAGGAATGCGAAGAGGACGAAGAGGAAGAAGAAGAGTAAGACACGTCGAGGGAGTCCCCTACTGACTCCCCTTCTTGATCATTTTTGCTAATACATTCCGCGTTATTGCTTGTGCATCCTTACTCAACAGCACAGGACGCAATTGTGGAGCATTAAAGTCATCCAATCCCCAACTCCACTGTATCGTACCTGTTGCAAACACGGTCGCCCCCGATTTTGCTTGATACATAGTCATGTCCGAATACTTAATGCGCCCCTCATGACGATATGGTGAATGGGCAATACGAATCGTATTTACAGGGGCATTTTTAAACATCCTATCTACCTCATACCCCAATAACCCCATTAAACGCATCTCTTCAACAGGTCGTTTTTTCCCATACAAACCTGTCGCTTGGGTTGCAGTTGAACTAAGTTGCGTATCTGCAAGCAACCAGTCGGGTGCAGTCCGATTGACAACAATATCAGCATTTACCTGAAATGTAGCATACATAACCCCAATCATCGCATCCTCTGGACGGTTAATAGGTGGGTTTCGCCATAGCGTTGTCACTAAATAATCATTATCCACAATATTATCTCGTGCAAATGGGTCTAAAGCTTGACCTTCCTTGTAGGAAACAATTGTGCGGTTAATATCTCCACTTACCCGGCTTGGTTCAAAGCGAATTTGCCAATAACAGGTATTTGCCGAGAAGAACCCTAAACTTACACCCGCATCCCTTGCAGCTTCGACATTTCGCCGCATTTGCCACGACCAATATTCATCATGTCCTACCGAAAGAAAAGCCTTATGTAGCAATAACATTGGCTTCCCACTCAACTCGTCAAAATGGTTTTCGTGAGTGTCAACATCAGTCCCGTAGGTAACATCATAACCATTCTTTTCTAGCCAGCGCACCATATTATATTCCCAACCCGCATTGGAAGTTCGGCGTTTTGGCTGCACATTGGTCAAAAATTCACCCGCACCCACACCATAGGCAGCAGCTTTATTCGGACTCGGTGCATATGGACGATTGAAAGATACTTTTGCAGCCTGTTTGCTTTTGCTATTCCAGCGATATAGCGACATTCCACCCCAATTATTATATGCTTGGTGTGTCGTCACGCTTGATTGAAATAATATGTCTGACGGACGTGAATCATCACGAACAACGAAAATAATATAACTTTGTTTGCCGCTTCGACTACCAGTTAGCTTTGCCAAATAAAACCCGCTTGCCCATTGCGAAGGATCATCAATATTTTCGGGTATTTTTAATACATAGGGGTTTTGCCAATTACATTCGATTAAACCTGTACTTTGGTCGATGATTGGTGCTAGTTGCTTAGTACTTTTACGGAATAGTGCTGGTGCTACTTGCCGCCCACCTTTCCCGTTGTACCAACCCATGCGGTAAATTTCGATTGTGTAACCTGGGTCTTTGGTTTTGACAAAAAGCTGGATTTCCTTGCCCCGATTTACGCTTGTTGAGGAAGCGTAACCTTCGATTTCGTGGTTGATAGCGGGTTTATTTAGCTGCCAATCAGTAGTTCCTGGTTTAATATTTTCGATAACTACAGGATTATTGCGCTGATTGGGGGTCGGTAAATCGATTGCGTAAGCTGGTAACTGTAAATAAAATAATACTGTAACGGTAGGTAGCAGTCCCGTAAATAAAATTATACGGGCTGATATCATATGTACATTGAAAAATTCCCTAAGTATAGAAATTTGAGCTAATCTATATAGATTTTTTTGTAGTCTAAATAACATAATATTTAGATTTTGATAACAATTATTCTAAATGCGATTATGCCATTTTCAATTGTTTTTAAAAACTCCTTTGGTAGTGCAAAGCACTTTAAAAATAGAAATTAAATCTTTTTTGGCGGATTGGATAGAAATGATTATCGCCCAATCCTACTCAATTATTGTGGCTCAAGTAGTTTTTTGTGATATTTACACCAACAAAAATGGAAAGGCTAACTTATGGCGTTTCTTGGTCTCATGAGGTGCAGCAATTTTATACCAACGTAGGGGCGCAAGTCCTTGCACCTCTACAAATGTACCTCACCGGACTGGGAACTGCTAGATGAGAAAAATTTAAATATGAATACAAACAAAATATGAGAACTACCACTTGTATTATGTTCCGCAGGGCAATTAAATCAAGTATTCATGAATTTAATTGTCAATGCGATTGATGCTTTAGATGATTTATACCTTTCAAGAAGCCGCTTTGCGTCTACGGTCAATTGTCATTTGCCAGTCGGGAATCTTGAAATATCTTGTGCTGAAAACCAAATAACTAAAAATCCGACAATTCTGATTACCACCCAGCTGACTGAAAAAAAACAAGTGCTAATATCCATTGCCGATAATGGTGTTGAAATTGCATCAAAAGTCCGCAACAAACTATTTGACCCCTTTCTTACAACTAAACCTATTGGTAAAGGTACGGGATTGGGTTTATCGATTAGCTATCAAATAATTGTCGAAAAACATCACGGTAAGCTCTGGTGCGATTCAACACCCGAACAAGGAACCGAGTTTTTCATTGAAATTCCCACAGCATAAATATTGCCAAATATGATTTTGCATCAACATCAACAATGCCCCCGACAATCAAAATTACCCAATTTACGCTAACCGTGCCCTAGCCATATCACGAATTAAAAGCAAGCGCGAACTTAAGTAGGCACTCACCGTACCAACTTCTTCGGTATTCAGCAATCCCCTTGACTCGACCTGCGCTACTAGCTGCTGGACGAGTTCGGTATCGCCAAAGCTTAAGAGAATATTTGCTTGAGTTTCCTCAACCACCGACCATAATTGCCGCAATATCGAAGAATTCATTGGGTCTTTCCTTATAGCGATCGCTTACGTTTAAAGATTCCGGGCACAATCATGTTTCCCTAAACCTTAAGACAATCTTAAGTTATTTCAACCCGGTTTGACATAAAGTTCATATAACTTGATTAATTAGACAAAAATCGAAATATCCCTTTTTGATAGTAAAAGAATTACCTATACCAGGTGCAATGCCACGAGGTATGTAACGCTAAGGTAAAACTGCTCAAACCCTATGAGTCTACCCCCTATTCCCCAACTCCAACAATAATTTTTCCTACGCACCTACTTAGTAGTGAGTCGAATTGAAAGCACGGTAAAGGGATGCCAGACTTATTGCTCAACCTCCACACGCGGTAATTCGGAGTTTGGTACGGCTATGCTTGGTTCTTCGGTGCCCAAAAGATTGCGAATATCGCTCAACGAACCAGGCTTTGTAGTTTGCTCGTCGGTAGCATCGTTTATATACTCAATCAAATCTTCAACCTGGCAGCCAAGAGCTTTACAAAATTTTACAATCCTGTCGATGTGGTCGGTTCCAGTCCTACCACTTTCCCAGTTTTGGATTGTACTCTCGGTGACACCAACCAAACGCGATAGTTCTAACTGAGTCAGTCCAGCCTTTTCACGTAGAAAAGCTATTCTTGGTTTTGCTTTCCGTTTCACAGCACAATTTTCTATAAAGGTTTAACCTAACGCCGTCAATCGTAACATCAAAAAAAAAATACGCCCAAAATTTTTAACCAAGGACTTGACATCCCCTAAGTTCTTTGGTTAAGGTATTTAGGTATAGAGCAACTTGATTCTTCAAGAAGTTCTCAGGCAAAGTAAATAGCGTTGTTGAACAAATAATATTTTTAATTCACAGCGCCTTACTGCATAATCGCGCTTAAGTCATACGTAATATCGGGTGTCAGGTCAGGAAAGAAAATCAACTTAATTCCGAAACTTGACAAAACCAAACTGAATCTACTAACAGACACACAAATCACACACACAGGACTTCAAAATGTTAAAATCTATCGCTTTTGGTTTTTTAGCTGCTGCTTTGACAATCCTTCCGACCACCGCATTTGCAGGTCAAAGCCAAGAAAACAATCAAGTTAGCACCCAAGAAGGCGCAGCAATCGGCAGAAGCACCAATACACAAAATAACGTCAACAGCAACAACCAAA
>JANNFJ010000118.1:0-5178 GCA_031379725.1 Calothrix sp. OTE_75_metabat_31 | reverse complement strand
GTACTGGTTGCTGTGGCTATGATCACCCCACCGTTAAGCACTGATAAATTCTGGGTTGACAAATGAATATTTCCCGAATTACCTTGAGCAAAAGTAGCCGAACCGATCGAACTAAATAGATTGGGATCAGTGGCAGAGACTCCAATTACATTTATCGATTCAGCCGCATTAATATTAATCGAACCGCTAGTTCCTAAAGCAAAAGTTCGGCTGAACAGCCCAGCCCCATCTTCAACTTTTAAACGTTCGGTTTTAATATTTATATTTCCCGAATTTCCTAGCAAAGTCTCGCTCAGAAAACTGGTGCGAATATTCTTATTAGGAAGTGAACCACTTAACTCAAGAGATTTTGCGCTGACATTAATATCACCTGATGGTTGAGTACCACGATTTTGCGCTATCACAACAGAACCATCTTTGGCAGTAATTTGATTGCCCTGTATTTTAATTGAACCACTGCCAACACCGCTAACATCTAATAAAGCTAGTTGCGATAGTTGAATGTTGCCAAAATTGGATATTGCGTTATCTAATTCAAAACCTTTCAAAGTCTGAATTAAACTTACTTCTCCTTCCTTAAGACTGGCTAACTCGATTCTTCCTGCTGCTGAAGAAAGAACCGCACCATCAAGTTTAATATCTCCACCAATTAATGCAAGGGTTTTACCAGGTTTTACTTGTAAAGAATTAGCACTACCAGGATTGAGATAAGGTGAGAAACTAGCATCTTTGGCAATCAAATTATGTCCGCTTCCTTTGACAGCAATTTGCCCTGGATTATTACCTATTTGTAATCCGACAGGAACACTCATAGTTAATAATGAAGTCTTACTTGTATCAGTAGCGTTAAACTCTGCACCATCGGCAAACTTAATACTATTTGCCGTTGTTGCCACAAATGAACCACCAATATTTAACTTAGCATTTTGCCCAAATATAATTCCCGCTGGATTCATTAAAAATAAACTGACCGGATTACTACTCTTGACTGTTTGAATTAACCCATCAATATTAGAAATATTTCCACTAGTAACCCGACTAAATATAGTATTAATATTTGGCGTATTCACTAAATCAAAGGTTGCAGAACTACCTGTAGGTATAGAGAAATTACTAAAGCTGTGGAATAAATTATTACCTTTTTCAAGACCATTAATAATAGTGAAATTATTACCGCTTACATTAACAGCACTGTTGGTTGTTCCATCAGATGCAATCTGAGCTATGGCAGGTAAAACTATTCCATAAGTTAAAAATCCTGTTACGAGTGTGGATAGAAAAGCGTGAAGTCGGAGGCTTGTCACCGTGGGAATCGTCATGGTATAAATACTTTCTTAATAACATAATATTATATTTCCCTCATTAGTATCATTCGTAACAATGGGAGGGCGTTGCATCTGTAATTTGTTGTGAGATAAAGCTTAATTGAACTCGATCGAACTAATGCTTTGAATTTGATAAAAATTATTAACTTTTAGAAACGGCAGCACAGGTTAATGATTGTTGCACCTGCATAGAAGATTTACCTGCAACTAACTGAATTTTTCCTTGGTCGTTACGATGCCAGGAAGTAGCTTGAATAAGAGTTTCTGGAGTAAGAATTTGTGCTGTAATTTCAGCAGTTTTTCGATATGTAGACAAATCGCGGATGTCTGACCAAGTGCGTATGTGTAACCCGTCGTAGACATCGCTTTTTACCTGCTGATTAGGATTTTGTGGTATTCCACCGCGTCCGGTTGCCACAAAACTGCTGCCAGTATTATTAGAACAACCTGTCGCGATTTGTTGCGATGAATCGACTAAGTTTACAGGTAATTCAACTAACCCGGAACTAGGGTCAACGCCAAAATTGTTAATCTCTACCATACCGTTAACGCCAAACTCTGAATTTGCGGTAATGTCACTATTGGAGGTGAGTTGAGAACGGTAAGCTAGCCCAAAAATTCCTTGCGTGGTAATTTCAATATTACCACCACGACCTTTGACAGCATTGGCGGTAATGTCGCTATTTTCTAGTCCAATAATAAAAGGAGCATTTATTGTAATGTTGCCGCCGTTACCCTTTCCACCTGCTTCAGATGATATCTGCCCATCCCGTCGTATTAGCACAGTATCTCGCACTTGCAGGTTGAGATTACCCCCTTCACCAGACTTTGCTGAGGCATTGATTTTACCACGATTGTTCAGTCCAATATAGTCAGCGTTGATGCGTAACGTTCCAGCATTGCCACTTCCCTCATTCTGGGCATTGACTAATGCACCGTCTGTCACAGTTAATTTACCTGTGTTAATTGTCAGGTTGCCAGAGTCTCCAGTGGGTGCGGGTGGAAGTCTCAACTGTAAGCGTAGTGATTCATCTAGGATATTGGCAGAGGAACTAATCAGGCTAGGATTGCGGGAACCTGACGCACTACCTTTGACCTCAATGGAGTCAGTTGCATTAATTGTTAAACTACCACCATTGCCACTTGCAGCAATGGAGGAATCAATTCTGCCCCCATTGCTCACAACTAGTCGCTTAGTATCAATTTTTACGTCTCCAGTATTACCAGCAAGCAACGATGCAGAACTAATCGAAGTGGGTATAAAGAATCTTGGTATAAATCCGCTTAATTCCACTAAATCAGTCGCCTTGATTACCAGATTTCCAGCATGACCACTACCGAAGCTTACAGTTGAAATTGTACCTCCGTTGGAAGCAGTTAACTCTCTAGTCGATATATTAATATTATTCCCATTACCAGTACCATATGTTGTGCTAGAAATGATACTTAAATTACCATAAGTTGGTGAGAAACCCAGTAACTTTAATGAATCAGCTACTTCTAAATTTATTTTGCCAGATGTTCCAGAAGCATAGGTAAAGGAATTGATTCCTCCTCCTTCCTTAAGCAGCAATTGCCTCGTTTTAACTGTAATATCTCCATTACTCCCAGCAGCTAAGGTTTCATTCCGTAAAGCGCTACTGACTGCAACTTTATTAGGAGCAACTCCAATCAACTCAAGCAGTTCGGAAGCTTGGACTTTGATACCTCCAGAGGACTGCAATCCGAGATTTTGGATCAAAGCAAGTGACCCATCAATTAAACTTACACGCGCTCCTTGGATTTGGATTGATCCTCTACCAAAACCACTGGCATCAACTAAAGCTTGTTTTTCTAAGCGAATATCCCGAAAACTTTGCATATTATCGTAGCTAAATGTCCAGCCCTGGAATACCGGACTCAAGCTAACTGTTCCAGAACCAACACTTCCTAACTCAATTCGTCCGTCTTTAGCCTCCAGATTCCCCCCTACTAAATTGATATCTCCACCAATTAGGGCTAAGGTTTTTCCCGGCTGTACTCGTAGCTGTTGTCCTTTAAGATGACTTTGTGGATTAATGGCTGAATTACCTAGATTCAGAGGATTTAGCCTTGTCAGGCTGTGTCCTGTACCCTCAACTTGAATTGGTGTTGGATTTGTGCCAAATTGTAACCCAATCGGCACACTGAGACTGAGAAGTGGTGTGTTAGAGTTTGGGAAAATACCAAATTGGGTATCATCGGCAAACTTGATGCTGTTGGCTGTGGTACCAATAAATGAACCTCCAATATCCAACTTGGCATTTTGTCCAAATATAATGCCGTTCGGATTCATTAAAAACAAGCTGACTGGATTCGTGCTGTTGACTGTACGAATCAACCCATCGATATTAGATACATTTCCACCTGTGACCCGACTGAATATAGTTGTAATATTTGGTGTATTGACTAAATTAAAGGTTGCTGAACCACCTGTAGGTATAGAGAAATTACTGAAGCTATGAAACAAATTATTACTTTTTTCTATACCGTTAATAATATTAAAATTATTGCCAATGGAATTGACAGTGGTGTTAGTGGTACCATCAGATGCGACTTGTGCGATGAGCAAAGCCCCGCCTTCGGCGATCGCAAACGACCCAATACTCGAACTTAACAAACTACTCAATAATATAAATAAAAAGGGTACGGCTCTCATCAGTAATAACTTCCTCTACCTCACTTAAAGTTAGAGTTCCCTAAATCACACTATTGATAACAATAATAATTATGATGATTTTTTGGAAATTGCAGCACAAGTCAAAGACGATCGTACCTGGGTGGGAGTATCTGCGACTAACTGGATTTTTCCTTGGGAATTACGATGCCAGGAAGTAGCTTGGATAAGGGTTTCTGATGATGGAGGAATTTGTACCGTAATTTTACCCGTTTTTCGATATGCAGACAAATCGCGGATGTCTGACCAAGTGCGTAGCTGTAGCCCGTCGTAGACATCGCTAGTTACCTGCTGATTCGGATTTTGCGGTATTCCACCTCTTCCGGTTGCCACAAAACTGCTGCCAGTATTATTAGAACAACCCGTAGCAATTTGTTGCGATGAATCGACCAAGTTTACAGGTAATTCAACTAACCCGGAATTGGGGTCAACGCCAAAATTATTAATATCTACTGTACCGTTAACGCCAAATTGGGAACTGGCGGTGATGTCGTTTTCTGAAGTAAGTTGGTCGCGCAATTTTAACCCGAAAAGACCTTGAGTGGTGATTTCAATATTGCCACCACGACCTGCGATCGCATTAGCAATGATATCGCCGTTTTCAAAGCCAACAATCACTGGTGTATTGATAGTGACATTGCCGCCATTACCATTACCACTTGCGGTTGCTGTAATCGAACTGTTGTTTCGCAAAATCAAGCTGTTGGCTTGCAAATAAATATTGCCACCTTCCCCTGATTGAGTGGCTGCGGTAATGCGTCCTTGGCGAGCCAATTGAATGGTATTGGCATTCACCAACAAATTACCCGCATTTCCCGTTCCATCGTTTCTAACACCAACTACCCCGTCATCGATAATATTGAGCTGCGGAGTAGTCAAGGTAATATTGCCCGATGCTCCACTGGGGACAGGGGGGAGACCATACAGTCGTTGGAAAGCTTCATCGAAAATTATTACCGATGCATCGATAGAACTATAGTCTAAGAGACCGTTACCTTTCCCCTGTACCGTAATTGATTCAGAGGCATTCACAGTCAAACTGCCCCCATTGCCTCGTGCGGAAGCCGATGACGAGATGCGCCCACCCGCTTGGATATTGATGCGTTGAGCATTAACCAAAACTTGTCCCGCATTGCCAGTGACAACGCTAGCAGAAGC
>JANNFJ010000162.1:0-9771 GCA_031379725.1 Calothrix sp. OTE_75_metabat_31 | reverse complement strand
GCTATCGTAGAAGCCATTATTAAATTCTTGAGGATGCTTAAATAGACTGTCAAAATCATCTAAGCAAAGAACAGGTAATAATCCCTGTTTTTTAAACTCTCTAACAGCCTCAGAAAATGCTAAACGGTCAAAAGGTATTTTACTTAATACACCAGCTAAGGCTAGTTCTTTTTCCACAGTAGTACTATCAAGCAACTCTGCCGCTACTGCTTGATAAAAATCTTCTTCACGTTGGCATCTTGCACCCTGTAACGATAGATAAATTACAACATAACGACTAGGATTTAATACTCGTTGCTGCCAAGTTAGAAAAAAATAATATAATAAGGATGATTTCCCGATTCGTCTCTCCCCAACAACGTTTACGCTTGTTGGTTGGTCACCACTCATCAAACTAGCGATCGCTCTGAGTTCTTCTTCTCGACCAACAAACTTTTGCAAATCCTGCAATCTTGCACCAGCAACAAAAGGGTTGGAAGAAAGCATAATTATTTTGTCTAATTTGTTACCCTTATCATAACCAAGTACTTAGTGTATATCTGTCAAAAGGAATACAGTAGTTCTATATGTCTTAATTTTGACAAGTCAATAGTCCCAGATCCCCGACATCTTTAAAGGATACCGGTGGCGATTGGTAGTGTATCACCCCTCATTTAAATTTTTCGTTATCCGACAGTATTGTAATGGCACGATACCAGCCAAGCCCAAAAGCCACTTTGTTGTACTTTTCATATATAGTTACTGAATCATCTATTGCTTAATATGTACGCAGTGGGGAATTTATACAGGATGAGTATTAATACTGCTTGGTTAATGGGAAAAGATATATAACTACCGTTACTTAAAAGCTTTATCTTTGATATAAAGAGATATTCGACTAACTAATCAATACCACTAAAAATAATGACGACAAATTCACAAAAAATTAGTAACTGCGTAGTTGGAATTTCAATGTTAATGCTTCTGACTTTTCCTAAAGAAGTATACGCTTGTGCATGTTGTGCAAATGCGGGTGAATGGTCGCAGACCTCACAAAAAATCAGTGACTTTGAATTTAAAGAAATAAATAGTTTACAATTTTCCCCAAATGCAAAACTATATCAAACCGCAGGTGAAGTAAATACCGGAATATCTTCTGACTCCTCTAACTACACTTTATTACAAAATAAAAAGCAGCGTGTTTGGAATTTACTATTTAAAGATGAGAAAGGAAAAACGGGGACTCTTACCTTGACTATTCCTAACCAAGGAGTATCTTTCAAAACAGATTTATATGATAGTAAGCAAGCTGGGAACCCGCAGCTTTATAAAGAATTACGTTTGGAAGGAAAAGTTACAGGAAACGGTATTTTCGCCAAAGCCATAACTCCTGATACAAAATTTCGTCTTGTATTGCAAGGAAGGGGAGGTAACTGTTTTATTGGTGAAAATTTTAATTCATGGAATTTACAAGTTTTTGGTTCCAAAGCTAACTTCGCTTTTTATAGTTCATTTAAATAATGCATTTGGTACATCTAAGTACAACTTGTTGCAGGGACTGTTGTTTGTCTATTCCTGCCATCAATACTACTCAGACAAGGGAATAGCAAACTCGTTTCCCCTGTAGAGACGTTACATGTAACGTCTCTACGGGGGGAAATTATCCAAAATCTACGTAGTATTCAGAAGGCTCTGGCTTGTAACAAGAGAGGACAAGGTTTTAAGCTTAAATTGGCACTCTTGAGATAAAATAAGCATAGATTGGGAACTGAGAAGTTCAGTTTTAAAGCGATAACAAATAATAAAGTAAAATTAGTATACAGTAGTAAGAAAGGAGTAAAAGCGTGCAAGCTATACTTTTAAGCCGCGAAGAAGTTGGACGACGTGCTAAAGAAATATACGAAAACAGCATTCGTCAGCAAGTGTACACAGAAGAAAACATCGGTAAGATGGTGATTATTGATATAGAAACAGGTGAATATGCAGTTGATAAAATAGGCATAGAATCAGCACATCTATTACGCAAAAAAAACCCATTAGCTCGACTTTTCGGTATTCGGATCGGTTACAAGGTTGCTGTTTCTTTCAGTGGTGAAATGGAGCGCGATTAACGGTGATTTCTGGTATTGTTAAGAACGGACGTGCAACCGTTAACATAATATTTATATTGCCCAATCAGCCAGATTTTACTATTGAGTTTGTTATTGATACAGGTTTTGCAGGGCTCCTTTCGCTACCACTAGAAGCAGTTACTTTGTTGGGTTTTCCTTTTGTATATGATGCCTATGCAAATTTAGCTGATAATAGCAATATAATCTTGCCAGTACATGAAGCTACCATTATTTGGAATGGAGAAGAACGGAAAGTTAATGTACTTGGTACAGGACGGCTACCTCTATTAGGTAGAGCTTTACTCAATGAGCATGAACTTGTTATACAGTTTACCGAGAACGGTTTAATAACTATTGAGGAGTTGTAGTTGCTTTTTTTAGATTACGATAAGTTCATGTCATTAATTTTGTCCAATCGAGAGGATCAGATCCCTGACTTCTTTAAGGATGCCCCTGGCGAATAGAGGGTTAGACCCCACGAAAAGCCCGCTCATACCGCCTCCGGGCTTGAAGCCTGGGGCTAATCGGAACAAAGCCTGCTTCAAGCAGGCTTTGTTCCGATTAGCCCTACCATTCTATGGTAGGGCGGGATTTTGGGCATTCGAGAAGGCTATATGCTGCCAGTATTGAGGGGTGATATCCCTGATTCGCCAACAGTATCCTTTAAGAAGTTGGGGATCTAACAACCCTACCCTGCAGGATATTGTTACAAAACTTATGACTATTACCACTAGTAAATTATTTACCCTGGCAAACCTTTAATCTTTGCCGTATTTGAGGATGAATATTCATGTAGTTGTTTAAGCGATCGCATCCCCTTACTAACAATCCATCTAAATCATCAACATGCCAAATCAGCACTTCATTACCTTCGGGACGATTACCCTGAACGTGGGCGTAAATATATTTACCATCCGGGCTAAAATGGACTGGTGATATAAATGTGGATAAATACTTATATTCTCCAAGCTGCTTACCTGATATGTCCCACATCCGAAAAATATTATTTGAAGCTGTGACAATACGCTTACCGTCAGGGCTAAATCGAGCATATGCTACCATATCTGGATGTGGTATTTCGACTAATTGTTTACCTGAAGTATCCCAAATAATCACCCGATTATCTGGAGAAGTAGTAATAATTAGTTTTCCATCTGGACTAAAGCTAGGGCTAGAAATATCTTGATTTGCTTGAAATTGTGATAATTTTTGACCCGATGTATTCCAAATGCTGGCTATCTTTCCATCTGTCGTCACAATACGTTCCCCATCAAGGCTAAAGCTAGCACCAAAATAACTATTTTCACTCCCTGAAAATTGGACTATTTTTTTACCCGAAATATTCCATAAGCTAGAGTAGTTTTTGCCATCATAATCATACATTGCGATGATGTATTTACTATTAGGACTCCAGGTAATACCCCTACCTTGGAATGTACTTAGCAATTTACCATCAGATGACCAAATCCTTGATTTACCATCATAGGTTGTAGTCAGAATATACTTAGCATCTGGACTAAAACCAGCGTAATCTAATCCCTTCTCATGCCCAGAAAGTAATAATAGCTGTTTTCCAGATGTATCCCAAACACGAGCAGTTTTATCAGCTGATGCTGTGACAATTTTTTTGCCATCAGGGCTGAAATTAGCGCTATTAACTATATCTGAATGTCCTTGAAATCTTGCTAACTGCTGACCAGAATTGTTCCAAATCAATACAGATTTACGAGTTGGGGTAACAATGTATTTACCATCATAACTCCAGCTTGCTCCTGTAATAGCATCTTTGGAATTGATGGTTACTGTAGTTACTGGTTTTTTAATAGATAAATCCCAGATACGAACGATTTTATCTCGTCCGTAAGTAACAATATATTTACCATCAGGACTCCAAAGGGGACTAATTTGATTTAATGGTAATTCGGTGATTAAATCACTTGATAAATCCCACGATTTTACAGATCCATCTCTTATATCCCACACTTTTGTAGTGTCATCGGTTGTAAAAATCCTCTGACTATCAGGACTAAACTGTGTATTTATATTGAGTAATTTTTGATTGATTATTTCTTTAATTAGTCTACCAGATAAATTCCAAACGCGAGTTTTATCGACTGTTGATACGAAAATGCGTTGACTATCGGGACTAAAATTAGCAACGAAAGTTGACCATTTAACATCTACTTTAAATCGTGCGATTTGCTTACCTGAAGTATCCCAAACATAGGCAGAATCAGAGCTAGTCAAAATGTATTTACCATTTGGACTCCAAACAGCATTGGTAACAACTTTTGGATGTTCTGGCAATGTTCGCACTAATTTACCCGATGTATCCCAAATGCGGGCAGTTTTATCATTGGGAGTGGTAAGAATATATTTACTATCTGGACTCAAACTAGCGCTATTAACTCTATCTTTAAGTTGTAGTAATAAATTACCAGATAAGTCCCAGATACGAACAGTTCCCCCCTCTGAAATTGCTGTACTAGGTGGTTTTTGAGAAGTAGTAATTATACTTTTGCTATCAGGACTAAAACTGGCACTTGTGACATCTTCCGGATGTTTAAGTATTGCCAATTCTTTTCCCGAAAAGTCCCAAACACGAACTATTTTATCCACATTATTTGCAACAGCAAGAATATACTTACCATCTGGACTTAAATCAGCATATAAAAAGTGGTCTTGATACCCCTTTATTTCTGTAATGAGCTTACCTGCAAGGTTCCAAATCCGGACAGTTTTATCATTAGAAGTTGTAATGAGATATTTTCCATCACGGCTCCAATTAATATTTCTAGCACCATCTTGATGAGGAATAAATTGATTAACTTCCCTAATATTCCCAAGGATTGTTTGCAAAGCGAAAAGTGGACTAATTGCAGGATATTTTTCTAAAGACTTTCCATTTACCATTGCTTTTAACTTTTGCCCTGCATCCATCACTGTCACTAAAGATTCAATTTGTTTTGTTTCAAACTGTCGTATAGCTGCCACTCCTACCTGTTCTAATTTTGTACCTTCTTGAGCTTCTTGCAATCGGTTATTTGCAGATGCAAAAGCAATAGTTGCTCCAATTAGAGAACAAATAAAAACACCAGCACCAATCCGAATTTTTCGTTTCGCTTGATGTTGTGCTGTGGTTAAAGTATCATTCGCTTGAGCTAAAATTCGACTTTCTTCTTCTTGAAGAGATAAAGCTGTAGCTAATACTTTTTTTGCTAATTCCTGACTAGCAGCTAAAAATTGATAATCTTGCTCAGTTAAGCTTTTATTTGCTGCCCAATTTTGTGCTTCTTGTAATGCTAATCCTTGGAGTAATCGAGAATTATCTTGACAATTTGAAGCGAACCAAGCTAACAATCCTTCCGAATATGGTCTTAAATTCATAAGTGCTTTCTCTACCCAATTTAAATCAAAAACTGTTGCATAAATGCGGTTATAAACCTTTAAATATCCCGAACTTTCCACAACTAATCCCGATAGTCTTAATTCGATTTGTTCTGGACTATCCGATGCGGGTATTTGCCCTAATTGTAAAATTTTCTGATATAAACCAAGCAATGCACCTGTATTGTGCTTGCTCATCAAAATCCTATCTTTGATTGTTTTTAAATGGGGTGGTTCGTCTTGCGATTCCCAATTTTCAATTATTTGTTGGGTAACAATATTTTTTACAAATTCGACTTTTGTAATTTCTTTTTCATTATATTGTTGAGAATTTACTAACAAGTCGCATAATTTTTGGGTTAGGAATGGTTGTCCTCCAGTCCAAGCTAAAACTTCGTGCAAAACAGCTTGGGGATTTTCAATCCCTTTGAGTCCTTCTGCTAAAGGTGGAATTTCCTGTATTTGAAAACCGTTAAGTTGAATAGCACAACCAATATTAAAAGGTGTTCGGACTTTATCTGCAATTAAATCGCTAGGTGTTGCTACTCCCAGAAGGACAAAAGTAATCCGATTAAAGTCACTATTGTAATTACGTTTTTCATAACAGCTTCTAATCCACGAGAAAAAATCATCTCCTTGAAAAGTTAAGCTTAAAATACTGTCGATTTCATCGATAAAAATAACTATATTACATCTGATTTTTTCTAATAGAATTGCTTCGATAAAAATATCTAATCGTTGTATGGGAGATAATTGGCTGTTTTGTTTCCACCAAGTTCTAATAAATTCGCTGGGGTTTGCTATTTGAAAATTTGCAACTAATGTGTAGACAATACCTGCATACCACTGTTCGGGATTTATGTCTTTACTACCTCGTCCAGAAATATCAATTGTTGTACAAGCGATTCCTTCTGCTTGTAATCGTTTGATTGTCCTAACTTGTAAGCTGGTTTTACCCATTTGTCGGGAATTAAATATATAGCAAAAATTGCCTGCTTTAAGTTCGTTATAAAGGTCTATATCTGCTTGTCTAATTACGTAACTGGGAGCATCTTCGGGGAGACTGCCACCAACTTTGTATGAGAAATTGTTGTCCATTATTTAATAGGTAAAAATTTATTGTAGGGTGCGTTAGCGGAGCGTAACGCACCGTTTTATCTCACGGATAATTAACCACAGAGGACGCAGAGAACACAGAGGGAAGAGGGTTTGGGAGAGATTTTGCGTAAGTACTAAATAAAATAAACTAGGCTATTTGATATATCAATAACCAACCAGGTGAGGTACATATGTAGGGGCGCAAGGCATTGCGCCCTTATCTTGTTGTAAAATGGTTATACTCAGTAGATTGAGAAACGCTATATTGTCGATGGTGCGTTACGCTTTCAGCTAACGCACCCTACAGCTATCTTTAATTTTGTTGCATTAAGATATTAAATTGTTTTGAACGAATATCAATCAACAATGTTAATTGTTTTTTCTGTTCGTCAATAGACCCTATTACTGGATTTTCTTGAGTAAATTTTTTAAGAAGTTCCGATCGCTCTTTTTCTAAACTTTCTATTTTTTCATATGCTGCATTTGTTATCAGGCTTTCGACTGTTCCTTTATATGGTTGTGGTTGTGAGTTAGCTAGTTGTTTATACAAATCCTGAAGTTGAATGTCAAAATGCTGAATCGTTGGGTGTTGAGGGTTATATCTTGCTAAATTTAAGGCTCGATTAACTTCTATCTCGGCAATTGATTTTAAAATATTGGCAGTAGTCAGATTCGGTTCTGGAAGTAGTACTCCTAGTTGCGATAATTCAGTTCTTACTTTATTTAAAGTATCTTGATTCGTGGGGTTCATATCACCCATATCACCATTACCAAAAACCCCATTTAAACGTTGCTGTAAAATTTTGTCTGCTGTTTTGTAATCAGCTATTGCATTTTCTTTATCTCTTAAATCTCGGTACAGATTACCTCTTTTAATATAAGCGTCACTATCAACAGATAAATCATTACCACTAATATATTTATTTAAATTTAAGATTGCTTTTTGTTTTTCACCTGCTTTTTCATAAGCGATAGCTTTGTCATAGTATTTCATCTGTTCTAGACCCAACATAGTTTTATTATGTTGGTTAAGCATGTAGGTAAAGCAAGTCTTGGGAACGCTTGCTATCTTTGAGAATTCATTTATTGAATTAAACGTTTTTGGATTTATAATTTTACATTCAGGAAAATTACCGGGAACTGATATTTGGGCAACTAATGGTAGGGAAAAACCTAAGAAAACAATAGATAATGTATGAGCAACTAAAGAAGGTACAGAGAATTTAAATTTCATAATTTTGTAATTTAGATAGATTTTCAGTTAAGTTAAAACGAGTGGTTCATACCATTAGTTATGATGAGTTGTAGGTTGGGTGGAACGTTCGCTCTTAGCGTGTCCCCTTGGGACTCAGTGTAACCCAACGATTATATGTTGGGTTTCGCTTACGCTACACCCAACCTACAGCCGCTAGTAGTCCATGTAATTAATTTTTGACCCTTTCGCTCTTGCCCAGAACCCCGACTTTTTTAAGAAGTCGGGGTTCTAACAACCTAGATAACCTTTACCCGACTAATCTTATTTAACCAGGATAGTACTTGAGTTCGGATCGGAGTATATCGAGTACGTATCGACTTTGTAGTGAGATTGAATATTTTGTGATTTTGCCAGAAAATAAATCTAGCAGTTGTAATATAAAAAATGCCACGTTCAGTTAAAGTACGTCCTGAATTCATCGGTGAGGTAAAGTCAGCGTTACCACGTAATGGCTATATTCGTCAAACCGATTTAGCTGAATATCTGCAAATCTCTCAATCGACTATCAGCAGTTTTCTTAATGGTAGACCTGTCGATTACCTGAATTTTCGAGAAATTTGTCGGGTTTTAGGGCTGGAATGGCAGAATATCGCTGATTTAACTGTTGATTTAATCCTCGAAAGTGGCAATGAAACAATATTGACCTCGATCCAATCAAATCCAGAAATACCTTTATCTCAATTTTCTCTAGAACATCCATCGGGACAAGTGCCGTTAGATTCGTCATTTTATATCAAGCGCTTTCCAATCGAGGAACGATGTTACGAACAAATCCATAAACCTGGTTCTTTAATTAGGATTAAAGCACCGAGACAAATGGGTAAAAGTTCGCTTTTAGCAAGAATTATTGATAAATCGCAATGTCAAGGTGATAGTACTGTCACATTAGATTTTCAACTGGCAACACAGCAGATTTTTGCCAATTCAGATAAGTTTTTACGCTGGTTTTGTGCCAGCGTTGGTTTAGCTTTAAATATCCCTAATCAAATTAATCAATACTGGGATTTAGTTGATATCGTTGGTAGTAGTATGGCATGTAAAGCCTATTTTGAAGAATATCTACTACCAACAATTGATAAACCATTAACTCTTGGTTTAGATGAGGTTGATAAAATTTTTGAATATCCAGAAATTTATCGAGATTTTTTTGGACTGTTACGGGCTTTACACGAAGAAGGTAAACGACGAGAAATTTGGAAAAAACTACGATTGGTAATTGTACATTCTACAGAAGTTTATGTACCTCTTGATATTAACCAGTCACCGTTTAATGTTGGTTTATCTATCGAGTTGCCTGAATTTAATCATCAACAAATTTTAGATTTAGCCCAAAAGCATCAACTAAATCTGTCGGCAACCGAAGTAGAGGAATTAATGGATTTAGTGGGTGGGCATCCTTTTTTAGTGCGTCTTGCCCTTTATCATGTGGCTAATAGGAGTATTACTTTAATACAAATACTGCAAAATCCGATCGGTTCATCGAGTATTTATGCAGAACATTTACGTCGTCAAAGTTTAATTTTGACCCAGCAACCGGAATTAGCAGATGCGATGAGAGAGGTAGTTACTAATAATTATGTAAAACTGCCAACGGTAACTAAATTTAAATTGCAAAGTATTGGTTTAGTGAAATTGCAAGAAGATAATGTAGTACCCCGATGTAATTTGTATCGTCAGTATTTGCAAATAAATTTATGAAAAAATAAAATTTATGTTGCAAAATAATCAAGGTATCAGTCTTGTATTTTTAACTTATGACTCCTCTCGAAAATAATGCAAAAAATGACGCAAAAGATGCTATGGAACCAATCTCAGCATCATCACAGGTATGGAAAAATGTACGCGAAAATTTTATATTAGTTGCGATCGCACTCACTTTAGCCCTATTCATCCGCACCTACATTGCCGAACCTCGCTTCATCCCCTCCGACTCGATGCTGC
>JANNFJ010000111.1:0-8758 GCA_031379725.1 Calothrix sp. OTE_75_metabat_31 | reverse complement strand
AGGCTTCTTTTTGGCATACACGTAAGCTTTAATTAAATTAGATTGGGCCTTGATATAGTTACGATAATTAGCTTGTACATCAACTTCATATTCTTGACAGCATTGCTCTAATAGTTTAACTGCTGTTAAGAAATCCCCTGTTTCTATTGCTTCTAACCCAGCCTGTAATTTTTCCAAGTTTTCCTTCACGACTAAGATTATTGATAAGCGAATCAAATAAATATTATTTATTATTTTCTTCTTAGTGGTTTTAAAAAATAAATCACTAAGTACACAAAGAAAAGATTCTATTCTTTCCAAATACGTTTATCGAGATTCAAATCTCTAACAATACTTACCATTAAATCTATTGCCTCAAAAAACTCACGTAACGGTGTAAAACTCAACATTTTTTGAAATAATCTCGGTTCAAATAAATCTTCTTGATACTCGACAGCAAAATAGATCATATTATCAACAAACGATATATAAGTATTTCTGCGTGCTTTCTTACGAAAATCAGTCAGTTTTGTCATTAAATTTGTAGACAAAATATATCGTGCTTCTACTTGGTCATCACCGTACACAATAAATAGCTTACTAAATTCAGGGTCTTCTAATTTAACTTGCTTACTTTTACTAACCTTTAAAGCGTGAATGTTAGCATTAGCAAGATGTGGGGTAATTATTGTTTTAGATTGAAAATTTTTGTTAAATCTGGCTTGAAAAAACAAACCCCTAAATACAGGTTTACGTGTGACTTCATTTTTTAACACCTCTTCCTCAAAGCTGCGGTACTCAATTTTTCTGCCCTGAGTCATTCGACCGATAAGATAGGGTGCTGCTTTAATAAATTTAAATAGTGCGACTATAATATATAAAGGTAGTAGTAATACAAAAAGTCGCCGAGTAATGAAACTTGGTAGCCATGAATTAAAGAATTTAATTTGTTCAGTAAAGTCTAAGTATTTTGCCCAAACGTGAAGAATTTCTACTTCGGCTAAGATGTCGGCGAAAGATATCGAGACATCACCTACTTTTCCGTGGATAGAATCATTTTGAGTAATTCGATTTGGTTTTACTAAGCTACTGAAAATTTGACTGTGGATAAAAGCATTTTTTGTTGTCTCTGTTTCTTGATATGTTGGACTACTCGAATACTTAAGAGTTTGATTGATGTTGATAAAATCGAAAATCTTTTGAATGACTTTCGGTTTAAATCCATTTGCGTAGGTTTCAGTTGCGGAAGTGTAAAATGCAATCCAAGCCCATATACAGCCTAAGTATCCCATTAAGAATAAGAAAATAATTGTTAATGGAGGCTGTCCTCTGACAATGCTGAAAATAATATAATTTATTGGGAAAAGCCAGATTAATAAGCAAAATAATAATCCGATGAAACTTCCGAAAAAGATTATGGACTTTAAGGTGTGTTTACGTAAGGTTTCTAATTCTTTTAAATCACTTAATAAATTTTCTTTGCAGAATATCTTGAAGTCTTCTAAGGTAGGTAAGGCAACGAATGATGGGGATGTAATAGATGAAGGAAAATTTGTACTATCGTTGGTTGCGGTTTCTCCTTCGGGGGGTATATCTGAGACGTTTAAGACGTTGGAAAGGTATTGCCTTGCCCATATTTGGGTGGTTTCATGGTTACTATTGATTAGTTGTTTGCATAGTGCGATCGCAAGTTCGATTTGTTCGTTGCCTTTGTATGCTTTGACTAACCAAGTTTGGGCTGTTTCGTAATTTTTGGCATCTGGCTCTGTTCGTTGAAAATATTCCTCGTATGCTTGAACTGATGAAGCAAATTTACTAAATCTAAGTGCTTTATTAGCTGTTTTTAATAAATCGGCTGCTTCTTCTAAGGTTAATAGTGGTTTGCTAATATCTCTATCACTGGATTTTAATGATATTTTTTCTTCTACTTTTTCTATATATGATGTTTCTAATGATTGAGTAGATAATGATATTAATGTTTTCTTTGCCCATTCTTGTACTTGAGGATTTGTACCATTAGCTAATTGTTGGCATAGTTTAATTGCTTTATGATTGTCTCCAACACAGGAATAAGCTTTGATTAAACCCATCTGTGCTTGAAGAAATTCTTTAAAGCTTGCTTGTGAGTCAACCTGGCAGATTTTACAAAAATTTTCTAAAAATCGAATTGCTTCTTGATATTGTTTTTGTTTTAAAGCTTCTAATCCAGATTGTAAAACTCCTAGTTCGCTTGACATGTTCCTACACCACTATTTGAATTTGGGAGATTTGTTGATTTGGGTGACGTAACATATCTCGTTACATCTAAAGTTTATTGATTAAATAGACTGCGAACGTTGACGTTTCCTCGTTCTTGATCTGTTGTTTTAAATTGGCTTTTAGGTTGGTAGTTTAGTGATGAGGCAAATAAATTCGTAGGGAACATTTCTAATGCGGCATTATACTCAGTTACGGCTGAATTGTAGAAACGTCTCGCGGCTGAGATTTGTTCTTCTACTTCATTTAAAGACCATTGCAATTGCATAAAATGTTGGTTGGTCTTTAAATCGGGGTATGATTCGACGGCGATGAATAAGCTGCCTAATGCTTTTGATATTTGATTTTCTAAGTCTAATCGGGTATTTGTATTTACTCGTTCTGATATTAGCTGGGTTCTAAGTCGGGCAATTTCAGTTAAGGTTTGTTGTTCAAATTTCATGTACTGTTCTGCGACAGCAACTAAGTTGGGTATTAAATCCCATCGCTTCTGTAGTTGTACATCAATACTTGCGAATGCGTTATCAACTTGATTCTTTTTATAAATTAAACTGTTATAGAAATAAGTAATTAATAAAAATGTACCTATAATTATCAGAAGGCTACTAATGAGAATTACGACAAAGGTTTTACCCATTATTTTTGTTTGTTAAAAGCAAAAAATTATACACATATGCTAACCAGGATATTTGTAAGGGTAAACAGTAATTTTTCTGAATTTGTTTTGTCAAATGATGTTATAGGTAAGTATTTATTAGGATGTGAGGTTTGAAGTCAAATTAGAAAAAATCCCTTTGCATAAAATACAGTAGGGGCACGATAATATCCATTAGTGTCAACTTAACGTGAAACTTTTAAAACGTATAGATTCGGAAGAACCCCACCCTATAGAGGGTATCGCTTCTTGCAGGGTACACGGATCGCTTGCGAGGCTACGGAGTACACACAAGTCGTAGAATTACTGTAATCCAGAAGAACCCCACCCTAACCCTCCCCGCAAGCGGGGAGGGAACTGGATTTCAGTTTCCCCTCCCCACAAGCGGGGAGGGGATTAAGGGGTGGGGTTTTAAGGATTTTGAGCGATTCAACTTATATTAATCGGGCTTTTTGCAACTTGTGTGTACCCCGTAGGCTTGCGAGGAGGGAACTGGATTTGAATTTCCCCTCCCCGCAAGCGGGGAGGGGATTAAGGGGTGGGGTGAAATGACTGTGGCGTAAGCGTTTAAGCTTAAGTTGACACTTATAGATAATATCGTGTCCCTACGGCAATCTAAACTTAGGCACTGTACTATATTAGGACGGGAGTCAAAACTCTTCCAACCCTCTTAACTGGGTGACTCTGGGGTTCCTTCGTGACTACTGCGTAAGTCGTATATATTTAGATTAAATCTACTGTACCTACTTCCAAACAAATACTTTTGCTGCGTATGGTTTCAACTCAGTAACGAGACTATGTGATGCTTCCACCTTTGTATTTGCGATGAAATCGTGCCACATACCAGCACAAGGAAAATGAGTAACTTGATACTTAGGGTAATCTTGGTCGGAAAAATTTAAAAGTACTACAACACGGGAACCTTCATCATTCCAACGTACATAAGCTAGTACTTTTGATTGTAGATTTTCATGGAAAAACTCAATATTATCACTTAGCAAAGCTGAATTATCTTTACGTAGGGCAATCAGCTTTTGATAGTACTCGAATAAGTCTCGATTTTCCTCACGTTCTAATAATGGCCAAGCTATCTTTTTCGGTTGCGTTACTGTTTGACTCTTGCGTTTGTGTTCCCCAAACTCTTCACCCATCCATAACATTGGTATTCCAACTGCCGTCATCAACAACACTGCTGCTAATTTAGCCCGTGTAAATGCAGCTTCGTCAAAAATTCCTCTGTCTCCTAATTCTCTAAAAATGTGTTCTCTGTCATGAGTTGCTAAATAATTAATGACATTAACAGCACTAGCATAACCCTGTCGTCTGGGGTCTAATACTTGCTTTAACTCTTCTAAATCAAAGCTTTCCCCACAAATTGAAGGTACAACAAAATACCGGAAACTTTCATGCCAACAAGCATCTAAAGGTCCTTCAGGTGCAGTCACGCTACTAGTATCGGGAATATGTTCCGCTATATTATAAAACGGCTTAGGTGCAGCATTTTTTTTGGCTTGTTGAGCTAACCAATCCAAAAATTCAAAGTCTGCTAATTGCCGCGCTGCATCATATCGGATTCCGTCGATATGATATTCTTCAACCCAATATTTAACGACATCACCCACATATTTCCATGCAGGTTTAACATCTAATTTTTCATCGTAATTACTGTAATTAAACTCTGGACCCCAGTAATTAGCTGGGTCTTCCGGATAATGCATATGCTCGTAATACCAGTAATTTCGGTCAATCAACATTAATGGGCATTCTTCATCAGTATGGTTGTAAATTCCATCCATAATGACGCGAATACCTCGTGCATGGCACTCATCAATAAAGTGTTTTAAATCTTCTGTCGAACCGTAGCTTGATTCACTAGCAAAAAAGTGACGAACTTTATAACCCCAACTATAATCGCCGGGATATTCATTGACTGGCATCAACTCTATCGCATTAATACCCAACTTTTTTAAATAATCTAACTTCTCAATTGCATCGACATATTTACCACGTTTATACTGGTCAATTTCCCCACCTGTAAAATCGGCAACATGCATTTCATACACTACTAATTCGCGGTTATCGGGTAAATATTTATCATCATGTTGCCAAACATAGGTGTCAACGATTCGTTGACCACCCTTGACTCTAAATACTCCTACTGTTCTCTCTTCATCAACATCAGTTGCATAGGGGTCAATAACATCAACCCATTGGTCGGGTTCAAAATTTGGACTTTTGGTTTGGACGCGAAAATTATATTGATAAATTCCGTCTGCAACTTCTACATGGGTACGAAAATAACCATCTTCACCTTTTTTCATTGGTACTGCTTGCCAATCCGAAAAAGACCCAATTACAGATGCTCCATTGATGCGGGGAGCGAATAAACTAAATTCAATTTTTGCCATTTGCAGTCCTAGCTATTTGTTGTAATTTGATCGCAAACAGCTATATTCTCTAGCACAGATCAATAATCAACTTCTTTCCATAGATAGAGGGCAAGGGCATAAAAATTAAATAAGTATTAAATACTACTTATCGTTTGACTGTACAAAAATTGGAAGCCTCGTAGGACAGGCATCCTGCCTGTCCGGTTAAGAATAGTCAAGGGGACTAAAAACCCGGTATCTTCAAGATACCGGGTTTCTTATTTTGCTCATTTCCAGTACTATTTCTTATTTAACTAACGCCTGCTGTTGCTGTTTGGGCTACCGACCGTCCATCAAGAATAGGTTTGCGATTAGCTAAATCATATTTATAACCATGTGGCAAGATATGTAATTTTGCACCGCAAAATGCTAAAGGTTCATCTTTGAGGATTTCATCAACGTTGTTATGTACAACTTCAGACTCATCAACAACAGTAATAATACCTTCACCAAAAACCTCAAATTGGTCACCTGTTACAACCATTGCGGTATTTTCATCAATACCAAAACCTAACACCGCTGGTTCCTGTGCCAAAGCTGATATCAAACGCCCCAAGCGTCCACGCTGTGAAAAATGCTGGTCAATTACGACACCCGGTAAAAATCCCATACCTGGTCCCAAATCTACCATATTAATCCGAGGGTTTGTTACCGAATCGCCTTCGACAATCATCACATCAGGCATTACTGCCGCTCCAGCGCTTGTACCTGCAATTACAACACCTTCGTTACAGCGTTTATGGATTGCAGCATCGAGTTCGGTATCTTTAATGATGCTGGTAATGCGTGCTTGGTCGCCACCTGTAAAAAATATACCTGTTGCCTCATCGACTGCTTTCAAAGCGGTCGATGAACCTGCATCTTCGCGGGTTTCGGTGTCGATAATGCGGACTTGTTCTGCACCCAGTCGCTTAAATATACGGATATAATTTTCTCCAACTTCTCTTGGCAGTTCAGTCGCTGCGGTCATAATGACAATTCGTGCTTTTGTTCCTCCAGCTCGTCGCACAACTTCACGGAGAATGATACAATCACCCTCTTTATCTTCGGCTCCACCAATAATCACTAGTTGCCGTTTACTTCCATTTGCCACAGTAGGTTCTCCTGATAATTAACTCTTAATTTCAATAAAACATGACAATTAAAATCACAAAACTCCCAATCGGCAGATGAAAATGCATAAATTACGAGTAAATAATTATATGCAAAAACTAAATATTAACATCTACAACAAAAAAAGTAAGCTTGCAACCTCTGTTACTAGAAATTTATTAAAAATTATTAGTAATTATACAGCGTTTCTTAACCGACTTAGGTACAGCAATTTTACACCAAGATCAGGGCGCAATGCCTTGCGCCCCTACGCGCCCTACATATATACCTCACCTGCTTAGAAACAACATTTTTTACAAATATTTAATCATCCAAACCGTTCAAAAGCAACACAGTCAAGAAAGAGCGTGCCTGTTCGAGGGGAAGATGCCTGGGTTTTCCTTGAAAAACAATTTGATACTCATTGTTATCCGGGCCATCACCATAGCCAGAAATTAACTTGCGGTGAAAAGCTTCCTCAGCAAGCATTTGCACTTCATTTCGGATATTAGCATCTTTGGTGTTGGCTTTTATACCATTCATGACGGACTCCAAAAGTTTTTATATTATTCATTAAACATCTCCAGAAATTAATTATGCCTTGCCCGAAAGCCTTGGTAGGGGCGCAAGGCATTGCGCCCTGACGTTGATTTTTGGAGATATTTATATATAATTATAATAAAAATGTGTATACAATCTCACCCTTCAAAGGATATAACTTTTGTGAGTACAACCATAGATAATGACTACCTCTTGGAGGATATTTGATTAATCTGTGCTTTAGTTAGAAACATGCCTGTGCTTAACAGTTATTGGTTTTGTGGATGATTTCGTAGACTATGTAAATCGTTGTATAAAAATGTTATAAGTTGATTTTAAGTTAGATTATACCTTTGGGTAGCTGACAAAACTGTTATATAACTTTAGAATGACTAAGCGTGAGCATGACATAGAATTTAGCTAAAATGAAGCTGAAATTAAAATTATTGTTTGAGCGAATTTAAGAGAAAATCAACAAGTTTGATTTCAAAGAATCGAGTTTTGAATATTTAGGGTGTTTGCCAAGGTTTATATCAATGATTCAAGAAAAAAGCACTGATGCAGTTCGCGTCAACGCCAGAAAAAGTGATGTATTTGATATCTTCAACTTTCAATATTACATTGGATCGAACCTTTATTTAAATACAGGGGCGTTAGTATTTGATTTTGCCTTAACTGACAATCAAGAGGCTTTGCCGCTTGAAGATTATGTGAAAAAACTTTCTGAACGCATTCCCCATTTACGGGACGAAACCTATGAATCCCATGCGGCTTTATTTGCCCGTGTGACTTCAGAAATTGCCAAGTTGGATATGGATTTGCATCTTCATCGTTGGAGCGTTAAATTTTACCAGAATTGTTCAAAAATTGCTATACAATCGGTTCATGCTCGTACTACTCGTGCTGTAGTTTACTTCGTTTGGGATTGGTTTGAAGCGATTACCCAAGATAAAGAAATCGTCTTTGACGAACAAATAATTACAATACAAAACCGCTTCCGACAATCAGCCTACGGTGGACCGACTGTATATGCCTTATTGCGAACCGCTGATAAAAAAGGGATTCCGAACTTCTATCTATGGGAAGAGGGGTTGATGCAATACGGGTTCGGTAAAAATCACATTCGCGGTGTGGCTACTACCTTCGACTGCGATAGTCACCTCGATTCGGACTTTACTACCCGCAAAGACGACTGCAAAGCATTCTTAAAAAGTTTAGGCTTCCCCGTACCCCAAGGGGATATTGTGATGACAGAACGCGGTGCTATAGCCGCAGCGCGAGAAATCGGCTACCCTATTGCCATTAAACCCGTCATCGGTCACAAAGGTATCGGTGTCACGGCTGATGTTCAATCTCCCAAAGAACTCGAATCGGCTTACGACCGCGCTGTTCAAGCAGTTCCCGATGACCAACCCACGCGCATAATTGTCGAAAAAAGTATCACTGGTAGTGATTTTCGTTTGCTATGTGTTAACGGTCGGTTTGTTGCAGCTACCGAACGTCGTCCGGCTTCGGTTGTGGGTGATGGGGAATCAACAATCGATGAATTGATTCAAGATGAAAACCGCAAACCCGCACGTCGAGACACACCAACCTCGGCATTGAGTAAAATTCAGTGCGACGAAGCGATGGAACTTTTCTTAGACGAACAAGATTTATCGTTAGATAGCGTTATCGAGAAAGGTCATACTATCTACCTACGGAAAGTTGCCAATCTTTCAGCGGGTGGTGTCAGTATTGATGCAACGCGGACATTGCACCCCGATAATATTATTTTGGCGCAAGATATTGCCCAGCATTTTCGGTT
>JANNFJ010000107.1:0-5471 GCA_031379725.1 Calothrix sp. OTE_75_metabat_31 | reverse complement strand
CGAACCCGATCCTGCCCTCCCCATATATCTTTATTCCTAACATACGCTTCTAATTGGGCAACTGCCTAGCTGACATCCGCGAACGCCAAGGAGGGTGATTTTTTCCAACTTTGGTAGCTAGTCGCTGGCGTTTGGTAGTTGTTTTTTCATTGCCAAAAGCTGCTTATCAATCGTGTTGCCCGATTCCATTGCCGAAAACCTTTCCTCTAAAGCATCTTTACTGGTAATGGAAATTACTTCTATTTGAGATTCTAACTGTAAAATTTTATCTTCGACCCGTTCAAAAACACCCGTACTAGTTGCGCCATTGATATCACCCATTAACTCCTGGAGTCGTAGGGACGCTTCTGCGGAACGGGTACGGGCAATATACATGTCCTTTTTGGTTCTCACCTCGGCAATTTTGATTTCGAGCGATCGCATGTCTTTTTTTAGTGTACCGACTATGGCGTTTTGCTGCTCGATTTGGGCTAATATTGCCGACGCTGTGTCTTGATAGGTTTTGCGCTTCGTGAGGGCTTCTCGCGCCAGGGGTTCATTATCTTGACCGAGTGCGAGTTGAGCGCGTCTCAACCATTCTTCGGCGGTTGATTGGGCATTAGCTGCTTGGCGTTCAGTACGTTTTTGGGTTGCGATCGCGCTGGCCACAGCTTGCCGCATTTGAATCAAATTATCCTGCATTTCCATTACAGTCGCTTCAATAACCTGTTCTGGGGTTGCCGCACTCGTTGTCCAGCTATTGACATTGGCACGTACTACCCGTGTAACCCGGTCAAAAAATCCCATATGCTACCACCGTAAAAATATTGAATATTATTTAGTTAAATATTAGCCTTAGCATCTCCAATAGTCTGTAGGATAGGTATCCTGCCATTGATGTCAACTTAAACTCAAACGCTTATCCCACGGTTTTTTTACCCCACCCCTTAATCCCCTCCCCGCGCTTCGTGGAGGGGAAAATCCGGTTACCTCCCCGCGCTTCGTGGAGGGTACCCTGCGGGAAGCGCTACGCTCTATAGGGTGGGGTTCTTCCGGATCTATAAGTTTTAACAAGGGTTTCACGTTAAGTTGACACCAATGGCGTGTCGCCTATCCTACAGATTCTATTTTGGTTGATTTACTTTAAGGTTGGCGAATCCTAGCATTAATTCCTTTACCTTTAATTTCTGTAAGTAGTTCTTGAGCTTTTTCTTTGTTTTTGATTGCACCAAGGTAGATCAGTTTTTTATCAGGTGATAAATAGGCATCGGGAACGGATTTACGTGCCGTTGCAAAAGCATTCTCGCTATTGTTGTCGATAACTACATGATAAAACCCATCGGTTGATAGTTTAATTTCTGAAATGGGTATTTCCGGGGTAGGGGTGAGGGTAGGCGCAACTGGTGGAGTAATTGTTGCTGGTGTTGGATTAATCGGAACTTGTTGAACGGGATTGACTACCACAGGGTTTTGAACTGGTGCAGGAGGTGCAATAGCGGGAATTGGCTTTGCCTTCGGCTTTAATCCAACTACGTCATTGGGGTCATTAACTTCCGGAAACTCGTCTTTGGCAAGATTCGGATATTTCGGTATGGCTGTTTGTAGAGGTTCAGCAACGGTTTTGGCTGTAGTATTTGTACCTAATTGAGAATTTTCAGTGGTTTGGTTATTGGCCTTCGATGAACCATATTCACCAAATTTAAGCACTTGATACCCAAAAATTAGGCTTGCAAATAATAGTAGTAACATTGAGCCAATCCCCAAGGGAGAGAGGAGACTGTCGTTACGATTTGGGCGCTTCTGTTCTAATAGTGGTTCTTCAGTTAAACTTCGCAGCAGTGCTTCAGATGATTCCAAATAATCATTGGGTTGAGTGCCCGTGTCTGTATTTGGCTTTGACTCATCTGCAACTTTTGCCGTTGCTGGCACGATGCTAATAGTGTTGACTGGGTTGGTTGGAGTAGTTGGGGTTCCTTCAGTGGCAGATTTATCAAATTTCGGGGTTTGCAGTGGGGGGGGTGGCGGTAATGGTAGCGATGTGGCATCCGGAATCGAGGCTGATACTGTGTTGGCTTCGGTTAGAGGAATTTCCTGTCCGGCTATTTGATAATGGCTTTGCTGTAGGTTGTAGGCATTGCTAGCAAGGTCGTTATTGTTTGTTTGGGTTGTATCGATTGATGGTTGATTTTCTTCAATGACACGCTGGGTATTATTTTCGTATATATCGACAGTTGCAGGAATTAAATATTGGAGTTGGGTGCTAGTTGCAGTTGCGGCTTTGGTTGCGCCGGGTGTTCGATACCCACGGGTGCGCCGATATCGGGCTAATTCTCGATCGAGTTGTACTTCTAAGCTTGCCAATGCTGCCGCTAGTGCTGGCTTCAAACTAGGTGTTTTAGAATATTGAGTACCCGAAGACGTATACGTAAGAGGGTTTTGACTCATTGCCTGTTCGCCTTAAACCTAGATAACTGGGGTGATAAATATATTAATAGTCGAATAAGTTAGATGTAAAAGATTCGTTAAAGAAAGTCAAATATATACTTTCGTGCCAAAAAAGGCGCGAAAATTATTATATAAATATAGCGCTTAAAGTCGCGGCTATCTTCGCATTTTTGTTGACAAAATGTCATTAAAATCAGTAAATCATATTTTAGATATTCTCAAAACCCAATCCCAACTGCAAGAACCGCCCCTAGTCATGTTGATTAAGTGTTGGCAGGATATTGTCGGAGGTGTTTACGCATCTTATACTCGTCCGGTGATGATACAGCGCGATGTTTTGCGGGTGGCGACTTCTAGCGCATCTTGGGCGCAAAATTTGACCTTTGAACGCAAGCGGTTGCTGTTGAAGGTAAATGAAAAATTGCCCGTTCCGTTAGTGGATATTCACTTTTCGACCGGGGGATGGCATAGTTTGCCGCTACCCAAACCGGAGAAAAAGATTGTTTCACCAAACGAACATCCAAGTTTTGTGGATTCGCAACCCCATAATCCGAATGTAAATGTAAACGTAAACAATTTTGGTCGAGGTGCGAATCAAGCCTTTAGCAATTGGGCAGAACGAGTCAAAGCGCGATCGCAAAACTTACCCCTCTGTTCTGAGTGCCAATGTCCTACACCACCAGGGGAACTCGAACGCTGGGGTGTTTGTGCATTATGTGGGGCACGACGTACAGGCAAGCAGGAGGTCTAAGCAGCATGGCTGGAAATACCCTCTTGGCGTATTGTCAAGACAAGCTTTAAAATTTGTGTGTAGTTGTCTGATTGCTTGAACGTCCGCAATTATGGGGCATCTGGACTGCCCCAACTGCTAAAAATAAATAATTGCGTTTGTTTTTGTAGTTACACAGTTTTTCAATCTAACACAATTAAATTTTATTTTTGAGCCAAGATTAGAGTCATTTATAAAATTATGTAAACTATACCAAGGGATAGAGGCTTATTTGAAAATTATTCTATCTTTCGGATGAAGTAATAAACAGCAAGTAAATACATAGCAATAGCTTTCGCTTTGATCCCAATAGGGTTTATCGACGATTTACTGACCACCCCAAATATTTTATGTATCATTTTTGTAACTTAAATTTGCAAAAATATAATTCAAATATAAAAAGATTCTAAAGTTTATTTTTTCATGGGGATCGCTCAAACACATACAAGATAAAGCTTTGTCCCCTATAAACCCTCTTTATATATAAGTGCAAAATAAATGGTGGAAATCACCTTTGAAAGCCACCCAAAATGAAGAGCATAAAATTTTCCGCTTCTGCTTGTAAGTATTGTCGTCATTACAACCCCGAAGGTCGGCGTGGTGGGCAATGCCAGCAACTGGGGGCACCCGTTTTAGGAAGTTGGAAAGCATGTTCTTTGGCATTGCCGCCGTTTGCACCATCTTGGGAAACCTTGGAAGATGTTTGGAGTTTGCCCCAAATGAAGCCAACTTTGGCATCCCAGTTTGGTCAACATGTACATAAAGAAGTCGAAGCGACCTGTAATGTTGAGGCAGAAGTTGAGTCTTTGGTTGTTTCTGACTTTATAGTTCCCACAAAATCAAGTCAAATCAAAATTGCAGACAATGCTTATTTAGTGGAATCCCAAGCTTAGAAGTCAATTCCATTTTTAGATCGTGAATTGCAACGCACCGCTTTAAATAAGCGACCAGAATTATTTTGTTGTATGAACACGAAAATAGAAATGCCCGTCAATGCCAAAATTTGAAGCATTCGGCTGAAAGTTTAAGTAATATTACACTTGCACCGGGGAGTTGTCCTCGATAAAATTTGAATTTAGAAAATATAAGTCTGATTCGGTCAATTATTGACCAACACATATTCAAGAATCGCATCTTTGCTAAAGGATGCGATTTTTGTAGTTTTAAAAAGTATTTACAAAAAAATATCAACCCATAGAATAGGTGTCTCGCCTGTCATTCAAACGGGCAGAATGACAGGCAAGATGCCTATCCTACGACTAACGGGGATTTGAATTTCCTCTTAAGGTAGCCAAGGGAAAGAACGAAAATCAGGCTGCCGCTTTTCTAAAAATGCTTGTTTTCCTTCGGCACCTTCTTCGGTCATGTAATAAAGCAAAGTCGCATTTCCAGCTAATTCTTGTAAACCTGCTTGCCCATCGCAGTCAGCATTAAATGCAGATTTTAAACAGCGAATCGCAATTGGACTTTTTTCTAATATTTCCTTTGCCCATTGAATCCCCTCAGCTTCCAACTGTTCGGTTGGCACAACAGTATTTACTAACCCCATATCGAGAGCTTGTTGAGCATTATACTGACGACAGAGAAACCAAATTTCACGAGCTTTTTTTTGTCCAACAATGCGGGCAAGATAGCTAGCACCAAACCCACCATCGAAGCTACCAACTTTGGGGCCAGTTTGTCCAAAAATTGCATTATCGGCAGCAATCGTCAGGTCGCAAATTAAATGCAGAACATGTCCCCCACCGATCGCGTATCCAGCTACTAAAGCAATGACAACTTTCGGCATTGACCGAATTAACCGCTGTAAATCTAATACATTCAATCGCGGCGTACCTTCATCATCTATATAGCCACCTTGACCGCGCACGCTTTGGTCGCCGCCCGAACAAAAGGCATATTTACCATCAGTATGGGGACCCATACCAGTCAATAAAACTACTCCAACACGAGTATCTTCACGAGCATTAGAAAAAGCATCATAGAGTTCAAAAACAGTTTTCGGACGAAAGGCATTGCGTTTGTGGGGACGATTGATGGTAATTTTAGCAATGCCGTCGGCTTTGTGATAGAGAATATCTTCGAAGGTTTTGGCAGTTTCCCAGGTGGTTTGCATTTTGGGGTGCGATCGCATTCAGCTTGAAGATTTTACCGCGAAAGGGAATAAGCTTGGGGGGAGTTGGTTGGCTATATTGTAAGTAAAACGAGTCAATACCAAATTTATGAGCATTACATTGACATCAGAACAAGAAGAACTTATTCAAGGATTATTAGGAAG
>JANNFJ010000056.1:0-5921 GCA_031379725.1 Calothrix sp. OTE_75_metabat_31 | reverse complement strand
GCTAACGCACCCTACGTATCTGTTTAAAAATCGAATAGTAGTCCTATATCTTCTTCAAAAACTAAATCGACATGTTAAGCATCATTACACCAGTTTATAACGGCGAAAAATTTATTGAATCTTGCATTAAAGCTGTCATCGACCAAAATTGCCCAAATATTGAGCATATCATTGTCGATGGTGGTTCGACAGATAAAACAGTAGAAATTATTAGAAAATACGCCAATATTTATGACCATATTCATTGGATATCTGAGAAAGACAAAGGTCAATCCGACGCAATGAATAAGGGAGTACTTATGGCAAAAGGTGAAATTATCTCATTTTTAAATGTTGATGATTATTATGAAGCGAATGTACTCAATCGTGTCTTAAAAATATTCCCGGATTTACCCATACCCAGCATCCTTGTAGGCAATTGTAATATTTGGGATGCCAAAGACAAACTAGCAGTTGTCTGCAAACCAGTCCACTTTAGACTAAGTAATTTACTCCAAGGATTAAACGAAAAAAATTACCCTACCAATCCCTCAGCCTACTTTTACCATACCTGCTTACATCAACAAGTCGGAATGTATAAAGTTGATGAACATTATGCAATGGATTTAGATTTTCTACTCCGTGCCGTACAAGTCGCAAAAGTCAAGTATGTCAATGAAACTTGGGGCAACTGGATGCGAACGGAAGACACCAAAACGGGTAAATTATGGCAATCTTACGAACGTGGTTCTCAAGTATTAGATAACATTCTTAGATATTATCGCAAAGACTTACCTCCACTTCAACGACGATTAGTTGCAATTAGGTATGAACTTGGGGTTTTGTGGGATAGAAACTGGCAATGGACAATCAAATATTACATTCGACAGTACTTCAAAAACCCCCAAAACATCCCCCTAAAACTTCGCTCAAAACTAATGAAATTATTCTCAATTCCCTAGCAATCTAAATTCTATTTCCTCTTCACTCTCTCTTCTCTGCGCCTCTGCGCGACGGCAGGTGCTACAACGGAGGGAACCTCCGCAACGCACTGCCTCCTCTGCGCGACATAAATTTAAATATCATCAACAAGGAACAAAATCAATGCAAATACTCAGCCGATTACAACTCCCCAAAACATCAGAAACATCCGAAATGTATGTCAAATTAGATGGTCAAGCATCCATCGACCTTGATGCCGAAAAAGTCATCTTACACCAAGGAGACACCCTATCATTTAACACCTACTTCAACTCCATCTACGAAAGTTTCTATACCGAATATACAACTATCAACGAATTTCAATATCAACTCAAGCTTGTAGGAGATTTTGAAATTTCAGTTTATCGAGAACGTTACGGAGTTAACGGTAAAGAACTCATCTGCAACCAAAAAATCCAAAATCAAAATTTTTCCGATTACGTTAAATTGTCTCTACCACAACTCGGTGCAAACAGTCAAGCAGGTAGAATTTATATAGAAATAACCTGCCTTAGCGAACAAGGTATTTTTGTAGAAGGATTAGTCGCAACCCCGCAATCAAAACAAAAAGATATCTCGCTAGCAATCATCACTTGTACCTACAAAAAAGAAGCTTACGTCACAAAAACAGCAGATTTAATTGCCAAAGATAAGTTATTGCAAGACAAAAAATTCAAAATTTTTGTAGTTGACAACGGCAAAACATTAAATCAAAGTGATTTTGCAGACTCCAGAGTTACCCTAATTCCAAACCGTAATGTCGGAGGCAGCGGTGGCTTTACTAAAGGTTTGATTGAAGCATTAGAAGAAGATGCTTACACGCACTTCTTGTTTATGGATGATGATATCGAACTTGATAGCGAAGTTGTCTACAAGCTGTTTCCATTATACGAGAATGGGAAAAAAGACTTTGCTGTTGCCGGCACGATGTTAGACTTCTATCAAAAACATTTGTTGTATGAAGCAGGTGCTTTATACAATAAGTATCGAGATGACGAAGGAAATATTCAAAACCGGGAATTTAATATCGCTTCGCTAAAACAAGATATCGATTTACGTAATTCTTCCACACTCAATTTACTTTTATTAGATGAAGAAGTCGATTATGGTGGTTTTTGGTTTTTTGCTTTTTCCAAAGAAGTTGTTCAGAATATTGGACTACCGTTGCCATTCTTTATTAAGGTTGATGATATCGAGTTTTGTTTAAGAGTTAAAGAATACTTGAACAATGCAATAGTCGCATTTCCATCTTTCGCTGTATGGCACGAACCTTTTTATGCCAAAAACCCTGTGTGGGATATTTATTACTGTTCGCGTAATATGCTGATAGCGAATACGATGCACGGGTCTTTAAAGTATTGGGATGCTGTCAGAAATATTTCTGGGGGAGTATTCTACCACTTATTACTCTTCAACTACAACACCGCAAAGATGTATGTAAAAGCATTTGAAGATTTCTTAAAAGGTCCAGATTTTCTCAAAGACAATGATTCAGAGATTTTACATACCCAAATCACTGGTGATAGTAAAAGTCATAAAAGTCAAACTGTAGTAGCCAATTCAACTGAATTATCTAAAGATTATCAAATCAGTAAAGTTGGAAAGGTTCAAAAAATGATTAGCTTGCTAACTCTCAACGGGCATCTACTGCCATCATTTATGATTCGTGATGAGAGCGTATTTATTAATTATCCTGAAGATAAAACTAAACGCGACTCAATTTGTAAAGTATTTAGCAAAAAGCGGCTTGTGTTGAAGTACAAAGAAGTACCATCTTTGTATTATAACGAGTTAGATAATCAGGCTGCATTTAATATTTTATCTGCTTGGACTAAAACTGTAATTAAAAGTACTTTGGGTTGGTCAAATATCACCAAGCAGTGGCAAAAATCTGCGAAAGAATTCACCTCAATGCAATTCTGGCAAAATTACCTCCAACCTCGTTCGTAAATCGTAGGTTAGGCATCCTGCCTGACCTATATAAACAGCTTGACTGCACAGGCAAGATGCCTATGTTACGGGTCTAAAAACGTGTATTTGGCGTAGGTTAGACATCCTGCCTGACCTATATTACCAGCTTGACTGCACAGGCAAGATGCCTATGCTACGGGTGTAAAATTCAATTAGGAGAAGTTGTATGAAAGTGGATTGGCTGATAGTCGGAGCAGGTTTTTCAGGATGCGTACTTGCCGAACGTTTAGCTTCGCAGCTTGGACAGCGTGTTCTCATATTAGATAAACGCGACCATATAGGTGGCAATGCCTACGATTACTATAACGAAGATGGAATTTTAGTTCATAAATACGGCCCCCATATTTTCCACACTAAATCAAAGAAAATCTGGGACTACCTTTCGCAATTTACCGAATGGCGATATTATTTTCACCACGTACTTGGAGTTGTGGAAGGGAAAAAAGTACCAATTCCCTTTAATTTAAATTCGCTGTATGCACTTTTCCCACCTAAATATGCTGAAAAGTTGGAAGAACAACTATTAGCAAATTTTGGCATGGGTGTTAAAGTGCCAATTCTCAAATTACGTGAAAGCGCAATTGGCGATTTAGAAATGCTCGCTAATTACATCTATGATAATGTGTTTGTTCGCTACACAACCAAACAATGGGAACTCAAACCAGAAGAACTCGACCGCAGTGTAACCGGACGTGTTCCTGTTTACATCAGCCGCGATAACCGTTACTTTCAAGACCCTTACCAAGCGATGCCTAAGTATGGTTATACCGAAATGTTTCGCAAAATGTTAACGCATCCGAATATTAAAGTACTTCTAAATGCAGACTATCGGGAAGTAATTAACGATATCAAATTTAACCGTATGGTTTACACGGGCCCCATTGATACTTTCTTCGATTACATGCATGGTGAATTACCCTATCGAAGTTTGCGGTTTGCTTTTGAAACTTTAGACCAGGAATATTATCAGGAAGTTGGTACTGTTAATTATCCAAATGAGTACGACATTACCCGCATTACCGAACAGAAGTATCTCTCTGGGCAAACTTCTAAGAAAACTACATTGGTAATGGAATATCCTCAAGCGTATGTACCGGGTTGCAATGACCCTTATTACCCAATTCCACGCGAAGAAAATCGGTTACGTTACGACCTTTATCTTCAAGAAGCAAACAAGCTCAATGGTTCTGTTATATTCGCCGGACGCTTGGCTGAATATAAGTATTATGATATGGATCAAGCTGCTTTACGGGCTTTGAGCTTGTTTGAGAAAGAAGCAGCAAAAGATATTGTGCCTAATAAAGTGCCCGTAGTTATTGTTTAAGCTTCCCCAACATAAATGCACGGGGATTTCCGAAGAGTCCACAGGATAACTTTCTTAGGGGCACTTAATACCTTAAAAAGGGAGGCTGTTTCATTTTTATGAGAAAATAAGTTTAGCGCACAGTATTGTAGGGGCGCTCTTCACCCGCCCCTACTGAAAAGCAAATTGTTTTCCAAAAAAATTAAGTCGGATTTTAAAATCCGACACCTGGAAACTAAATCCATTCAAAATGGATTAACAGCTACGATAATATAACATTGGAGCAGTTTGCTTTTTGGAGTTTAAATACAATGGCTTTTAGCAGTTACAAAACTATTAGCGAGGTTCTGAAGGAATTTCAAGTTACCTATACTGAATTTAACTTTATGGGGTCAACTGAATTCCAAATTCCCGATTACTTTCGGGATGACTTAGAATTTGTGATGCAAGAAGGAGTTGTTTACAACTCCGAGTTTGCCATTTGTGAAAATTTGATATATCCAGTTTTAAAAGAAGTTTGGAAACGCTATTCTAGTAAATTTACTTTATGGAGCCACCAATCGCTTAACTATAATGATAAATTATCAGGTTTTCCTGAGTATATTTTGGCACGAAGGTCGCCTTTAGGAAAAGTAGTTTTTGATAAGCCATATTTTATTTTAGTGGAAGCTAAACAAGATAATTTTGAAGCTGGTTGGGCACAATGTTTAGCTGAAATGATCGCCGCTCAGAGGCTAAATAGCGAAATGTCTATAACTATATTTGGTATCGTTTCAAATGGAAAAACTTGGCAGTTTGGTAAGTTAGAGGGAGAAAACTTTACTATCAATACCGACATTTATAAAATTCAAAATTTAGATCAAATATTTACTAGTGTTAATTATATCTTTCAACAGTGTGAATCACAGCTAAATAATTTAGTAACTGTCTAATTTATTTAATACTTAAAGAATAAAGAAGTCGAGCCTCTGACTGTCACGACTGGCCAAAATTAATACAGCAGATTACATTTGTATAAAATACAGTCAGGGCACGATAACCCAAGTGCCCCAGCCCTTTCAATGCGTTGATTTGGACTATATTTTTTACCAAAAATACACGTTCAATAAACCCTTACACAATCAAGCACATGGTAAATTAGCGCAAAAAATGCCCAATTCAAGAGGCAATAAATTGATCGTTTTGGATGTGCGATAGCGTTCGCGTAGCGTGTCCCCTTGGGACTCAGCGCCGACCTGTCGGTTCGCATAAAATTGCATCGATAGCTCAGAAGCATCATTTTTTGCCTTAGTCTGAGAGAGGGTTTCAGCCGTTCTTTTAGTAGTTCATTAGTTCGGATTGAAAGGGCTGCCCAAGTGCCCTGACGGTAATTTCGATTTACGTCCTGTACTCGATTTAGATGAAATCTGCTGTAGAATACATCATTAATCCGTTTTCAAGTTGCATATCCTATGTTTTATTTTTCGTCAGGGTTAGAATCTGGGTTTCTTTAAGAAACCCAGATTCTAAACAGTTCTTAGAAATAACAAAATTTATCAGTATATCATTCAGCTTTGGCTGGAATTACGCTGATATTTTTAGTAGTACTATCCCAGACAATCCACGAAAATTTACTATCTAATTCACGATCAGTATTTGAAACTTTAAAATATAACTTTTCACCATTTCTTTCGATTGCAAAATCGGC
>JANNFJ010000001.1:0-6076 GCA_031379725.1 Calothrix sp. OTE_75_metabat_31 | reverse complement strand
CCGAAAAGTACCCCGCGTTCTCTTCCGACAAGCTGTTGGTGTGGTAAAATATCACTCGCTAAAATCGGGATACCTTCACGCATTCCTTCCAACATCGCTAAAGGTAATCCCTCCACATCCGAAGGCATCACAAACAACCCTGCACCTCGAACAATTTCAGCCAATCGCGCCCCCCGTAACTCCCCGGCAAATACGACATTGGGACTACTTGCAACCACTTCCAAAAGTTTTGAGGTGTAGGATTTGGTATCGCTAATACCACCCGCAAGCACGAGTTTCCAGCCTGGTTTATTGAGTTTGAGAAAAGCTTCGATTAATAAATCAGGACGTTTTTCGGGTACTAATCTGCCAAGGAACAATAAATAACGACCTTTTGCGAGTCCTAAATTTTGACCGTAAGTAAAATTCTCATCCGATTTAGGATAACTCGCTGGTGCATTGGGAATGTAAATCGTATTCCGTTTGTAAGTTTCGGTAAAGTAACTTTGCAAAGCTTCCGAAACCACAATTATTTCATGGGCAAAGCGCACCGCAGCCTTTTCACCCGTCAAAATCACCTGACTCGATATATTACCCCACTTAGCCCGCTGCCAATCTAACCCCTGGCAGGTAACAACAATTTTCGCATTCTGAAATACTCGCGCAAAGCTGCTAAATAGTGCGGGACCCAATGCGTGAAAATGGATGATGTCGTATTGCGTCCCACTGGCGACTAAAGCACCTAGCGCTGAACTTAAAAAAGCATCCAATCCTCGCTTCGGAAAACTTGGTAGCGTAATTACTCGTACTCCTTGATAGTCGGAATTTCCAAACCAATTCTCTTCGGTATAAGAAGAACGAGCGTATAAATCTACACTATGACCTCTAGCGACCATTCGAGGGTAAACTTCTGCACAGTAATGTTCGATACCCCCTTGCTTTGGAGGTAAACCTTTCGCACCAATAACAGCAATCTTCATAACAAAATTCACTTCTCTAGTAATTAAGCACAGGAACTAGTTATACATTCGGATACCCCATCCTGAATGTTGGAGATTAACAAGGTATCTCCATATTTACCCTTGAACCGGATTTTCAAAGCTCATAGCACAAATCAATCATTAATAGGCTATAGGTATAAAGACACACGGATACTTCCACCACACGCAAATGCTTGCCGTCTTTGTCAAGAGGAATCATCGCAACGCGAAGGTATTCAACTCAAGGTAAACAACGTTTAATAGTCAAGAATTTTGACTCTGAGCGCAATTCTTTAAGACGTAACCCTCCTAAAAGAAGTAGAAGCGCGAGATTCCCACCGAGAAAACATCTGCTTGTATACTTGGGCTACAACATTGCAGGCAGCATAGGGAGCAGCAGTCTTGACACAAGCATGTGACGGATAATTTTCGGGATGTCGCAAAATTTTTGTTAAGGCATCAGCTATGCACTCTGGAGTGCGATGGGAACATACTATACCACTATCACTTCGTAAAAATTTTGGTGTCTCGCCACAATCGGTTGTGACGATTGGAGTTCCACTAGCAAGCGCCTCTAAAACTACTAGAGGCAAACCCTCGTAGGCACTAGTTAGAACAAAAGCACTACAAATCTGATACAAGTTAGCAAGCTGTGCTGGGGCTGTTGCACCCAACATTGTCACACGCGAACCTTGTCCTAGCCGAGCAATTTCAGAAATCATCAGCGGTGCTAATTCTCCATCACCTGCAATTAAAAGATGGATATTCGGCTCTTTTAATGCTGCAAACGCATGAATTAACAAAATTGGGTCTTTCTGAGGATGCAGTCTACCAGCAAACAATAGAAAATTTCTGTCTTCGGCTAAACCAAGTTGTTGTGCAAGTGCGGTTCGTTGTGCTTTCTTCGCTTCGTCCGTTAAAGGAAAGAAAATTTCGCCGTCAAAAGTATTTTTAATATACGCAACTCGGTCTGCTATTTGTGGGTAACGCTGCTGATATGACCTCACTGCATTGTTATTGCAAGATAAAATCTGCTCAAACTGACGTATCAAAGCTCCTTCCAACGCATAATATGCCCCAGGGAACCTTCGCCACAAAATCGCCTTCTTATTTCCTTCTCCTTGAATTTGCGTTTGAATGTCGTTGTGAATAAACAAAGTTTTATCACCGCGCCAATTCATAGTCGCTAAAGTAGGTTCCAAACGATGAAAATGCATAAAATCTGATGCATAACAACGTCCAAGCAAAGCCGATGCATACTTGACTGTTGTCGGTATCCGACCTCGAATATTATCATTTTCGATGGTTAGCAATGGTAAAAAGTTAATCTCTCTACCCGCAAACTCTGCTTCTTGCCACCCTTTTTTCGTCTGACTTACATCAGTCCCTGTTCCTACTAACCGCACTTCAAACTCGCTAGGTGCATACTTAATAAAGTTACCTATCAATGTCTGAATGCCGCCAATTGTTGGATACCAAGGATTGAATTGGTAAAAAATCGTCAGTACTGGCTTATACATTACACCCTCAGACTAACTATAAATCCCGGCAAATACTTGGTTCCATTCTTAATCCGTGATAGTTAGCACCCTAATCCAATGCGTGCAATTACTTATATAAGTAGTTACGTGTCCATAATACTAAACCGCTTCATATAGTTTTGGTTAATTTGATGACTGCTTTATACAATCTTTACATAGTATAAACCCTAGCTTTCGGGAATTACTTGTGGGGAGAATATGAATATTTGCCGATAATGTAGCGAAAAAGAGACACTTATCTATGTTTGAAAAGAAAGTTTAAACTTTACGGAATGTTTAAAAAGTTACAAAGCGCAGGAGGGGAAAGGTGGGTCATATCCATAGCGAGCATCTTGCTCGCGTATTATATTAAAGCGAGCAAGATGTAAGCCCTGCGGGCTGGCGCAAGCCGAAGCACTAGTAATGTTTAAAAATCGACTCCGCGCTTCAATTCAACACCTTGATTCGCGTAGTGTTTGTGACAATACACCTCAGAATGAATCGTTGCCAAATCGAAATAGGCAGGCTGATTTTGACAGCGACCTGTAATAATGACCTCAGTATCGCGGGGTTTGCGGAGTAACGCTTGAACAATTGGCTCAACGGGAAGTAACTCTAAATCAACAGTCGGATTGAGTTCGTCGAGAATAATCGTTTTGTAAAGACCGGAAGCGATCGCAGTTTTGGCAATTTCCCAACCTCTTTCGGCTTCGACATAATCCATATCTTGCCGCGAGTTACGCCAAACAATGGCATCACGCCCGCAGCGCTGGTGGTCTACCACTTCCGGGTATGATTGCTGTAATGCGGCAATTGCTGCATCTTCGGTATAACCGCTGCCACCTTTGAGCCATTGCATAATTAAGACGCGAGTCGAACCGGGGTGATTGATACCTCGACCAATGGCTTTCAAAGCCCTTCCCAAAGCGCTCGTTGACTTTCCCTTACCTGCGCCTGTATAAATTTCTATACCATCAATTCCTTGAATATCAGCTTGGTGATGGTGGGGTTTCATTTCCGAATGCAAATCGGCAATATCTAAAAGTTTGGGGGGTGCAGCGCGTCCGGTAGCAATGATTTCCAACTCGTAGGGTTTGGACTTGAGGGTTTTGACCACATCATCAATATCAAGCAAACCCAAATCGAGGACGGGGTTGATTTCATCGAGAACCACAACCGAGTATAAATCGGATGCGATCGCCCCTTTGGCAACATCCCATCCCCGCAAAGCTTCCACTCTATCTAAGGGAGTAATTTCCTCATGGGTAAAGTATTCTGCCCTACCAGTACGAACTTGATCGATTAAGTGAGGAAAGCCGCGTTGCAAGGCTGCGATCGCGCCATCTTCATCGTAATCGCGTTCGGGGCCTTTCAAAAACCGCAATAGCAAAACGCGGTTGAAATCACCTGCCGTATTAATGCCCAAACCAATCGAGCGCAAAACCACTCCTAAAGCGGCTTGGGATTTACCCTTTCCCGTACCGTCGTAGACGTGAATTTGCCCAGTTACTCGTTGTTGACGCACTTGAGCAGTGCGAATACCAATGCCGTTCCTTGTCATCTTCCCAATTATCTGTTACGTCGCAGTCCTCCATCTTACCGAAGGTTTTGTCTCATCAGCAGAGTAAGCTGTAAGTGATTATAAATACAATTAATAAATATAACGGCGAATTCAACTTCGTTAATATTAGTAAATTTTATAACTTCGGGTCGATGTCGGCTACCAGCCGTTACCCCTTTCTTGCTTAACCAATTATTATATTGGGACGTGTTGAGCAAACAGTGCTAATGGGCATGAACAATGCGATAATTTCCGACAATAGTCGCCAATTGTGCAGCTATACTTTTTGAAGTCACACTCTTACCTAATCAGCATATGTTTGATTTTCCTAGCCTTCCCACTTTCGATTTTCCTCCGATATTTCCTCTGGGGGCAATTTTATCCAACTTCTTGTTTTTCACGATTTCAATTCCCCTCGAAGCATATATTCTGAGCATCCGGCTCAAATTCGACAAACGCACGAGTATTTTCTACGCCATCTGTCTTAATCTTTTTTCAGGTGCAATCGGCTGGTTCGTATTTTTCTTGTTAGAACCTATTCTGCCAATTAATGCGAAAACAGAACTAATAAATTATGTATTTTTTAATCAGTTCATTCCTGAGATTTATGGACTGGTTTTTATGACTGGAATTATTATTTTCTTCGCCACATTTCTAATCAAATTTTTCTTGCTACAAGCGGCATTGCTATCCTTGCGAGAACCTAGCCAAATTAAACAAGAACCAGAACAAAAAATTACTAGAAAAACCTCACGTCGTACTGGCAAATCTAAATTTCAAAGCACAGGCTTATTAACTACAACTCTTATTGCTAATTCATTAAGTTACAGTGCTATCAGCGCTATTATTGTGCTTCAAAATTTCTTTGGGAGATAGGATTACATCTGATTTCATAAGAGGTGTGCACAAAGCGCCAAGGTTTAATATATCTGTTAGTTAATTTCTCTCCAGGCTCACTATTTAGTTATTTAATTGCTCGGCAAAAGGTAAAAACATGGAAATAATTAAGGATTTATTCGGAATTTTCAATATTTTTGAAGGTATTTACGAGCGAATCAAAAAAATACTGATTCCGCCTCGTGCTTACTCTTGGCAAACGTTAATTTATTTGAGTCTATTCTCAGCGATAATGTCATCGCGTGCGACTCAGCCTTTCAATGACATAATTTCATTTTTTGGGTGGATATTTTTAATAGCTGGCACATCATGGTATACCACCGACAAACCGATATTAATTCCTGGCACAAATATGCCAGTAGGAGCGTTGATAACTGGATTTTTAGTTAGTTATTTTGCTTTTAGCGGACGTGAGAATGCCGACATTACACCACGAACCCTCGTTTGGTGGCCGACAATTTCGGCGATAATTACTGCCATACCGGAATTTTTTGAAGGTAGTGGTATCGATTACAAAAACCAACTTCCTAAAGCTGAAGTCCGCCAAAGAATTATAGTTTTAGTTGGTTGTTGTATGATATTGAGTGCCTGGTTCCAACTGACTTTTACTGTTGACCGATGGGCAAGATTGTACCCTAGCATTCAAAGCGATAACTTTCGTCGCAGCAACTTTGTAGTCAGATTTGAACCACAAGACAAAATTCCCGAAAATGGGAGTATTATTTTAACTAAATTGGAGCCGCTAGTTGTGCGGGAATTAGATGGAAGAAATTGGGACGAGGTAACAGAAAAGTGGTTGCTTGCAGAGAATGCCAAAAAAAATGTAATTGATTTAGGCCAGCAAGTTATTGATAAGCATCTGGCAAAATACGAAGAAAGACAATTATGGAAGGTTGATTCGCGTATAGATGAAACTAAATCTGGTGGGTATCGATTGGATTTGCTAAGTATTTGGAACGGTCCAACCTCAAGTGCGAAAAAATACTACCTGCGGAAGTCCTGCCAAATCGATCCTATTGCAGTTCCAGCAAATATCTCGACGGTAAATATCCAAAATCCTAATGAACAAGTTGTCGTCGCAGAAGTTAAATGCGGTCGTTCAATCAAATTTACTGCACCACCCCCACCCGACAAGCGTG
>JANNFJ010001399.1:0-4519 GCA_031379725.1 Calothrix sp. OTE_75_metabat_31 | reverse complement strand
TTGACCTAAAAGGTAACGACTTAGCCCTGACGCTTGAAGCTGCACATTCGCGTAACCGCGTCCTTCATGCCGCCGATACAACCGGGCGCGAAGTTACAACAACTCTGGCAAATCAAGTCCTCAAACGCCCAAATATTCGAGTCATTCAACAAGCTTTAGCGTTAGATTTGTGGTTAGAACCAGATACCGGACGCTGTAAAGGCATCAGCTTATTTTACCAAAGTCGCATTACTTGGATACAAGCTAATGCTGTTGTCCTGGCAACTGGGGGTGGTGGTCAGGTCTTCGCACAAACAACTAACCCTGCGGTAAGTACGGGGGATGGGGTTGCTTTAGCATGGCGCGTAGGTGCAGTGGTGCGCGATTTAGAATTTGTCCAATTCCACCCTACAGCCCTCACAAAAGCTGGTGCAGACCGCTTTTTAATTAGCGAAGCAGTACGTGGTGAAGGGGCACATTTAATTGATGATACAGGACGACGTTTCGCTTTCGATTACCACCCAGATGGCGAACTAGCACCCCGCGATATCGTTAGTCGGGCAATTTTTACCCATCTTCAAAAAACAGCCCCTGACCCTACTACCGCGCATTTTTGGCTGGATATGCGCCCCATTTCCGCAGACAAAATTCGTTATCGTTTCCCTAATATCGTCAAAGTCTGCCAACATTGGGGAATCGATGTATTTTCCGAACCGATTCCCGTTGCCCCTGCTGCCCATTATTGGATGGGGGGTATTGTTACCGATTTGACTAATAGTACAAATATCCCCGGTCTTTACGCTGTAGGTGAAACAGCCAGTACTGGGGTGCATGGTGCAAACCGTTTGGCGAGTAATTCGCTACTCGAATGCATTGTATTTGGTGCCCAAATGCGGAGTATTGAAGATGCGGGATTAAGGATTAACGATGAATCAGCGGCATCGATTCGTGATGTTGCCTTTGGTGTCAGTGAGGGCGAATTTGAGCAAGAATTAGTATTTATCAAACAATTGCGCGAAAATATCCCACGTCTTATGTGGCAAAGTGCAGGAATCAGCCGCGAACAAAAAACTTTGGATTCGGCGATCGCAACGGTGGAATGTTGGCAAAAGGACTTTATGGCGCTGTCGATTAGTCGATTTATAGTTGGTTTGCATCCAACCGAAGCTACCAATGTTCCTATACCCGATCTTGAAAAACTGCGGCTGTGGGCAGAAATTCGTAATCTACTCGATGTAGCTTACTTAATTCTCGAAAGCGCTGCCTTCAGAACTGAAAGTAGGGGAGGGCATTATCGCTGCGATTTTCCCCAATCCTCGCCTGACTGGCAAGTACATACGCTTATACAATCTCGAAACTGGTATAAGTCACCAGTTGGAGAATAAAAAACAATCCCTATCTTATTTTATCGGGTTCCGCTACCATGTTCGCTATCGGGACCGCCGTAGTTAGGGGGTTCATAACCGTTACCACTATCTAGCTGTGACTTATTTGATTTGGAAGCGCTCAAATCAACGTCAGTTGTAATCAAGTCTCTGAAAATTATACGGCTATTTGCGTTATTTTGAATCACGCGATCCTGGTTAGCTGTAGCAGTTGTCACTCTAGGGACAACTAAATGTGCGCCGACGAAAAATAATATAGCGCTTGTCACTCTTAATGCAGTCCCCATAAGCTTGATTTACCTCCTTGTTTCTTAGTTTGCATGATTTTTATTCTCTTAAGTGTCTTTACGGAGACAAAAGGTTTTTAAATCTAAAAGTTTATCTTTTTTTATATTTGCTATTGCTTTTAGATTGTAATGATGGAATCTAAAAAATCTTAGTAAGTAATTCTACTAAAATTACAATTTTTTACTATTTAAAGTGATATATCTCTAGTGATACTACTGGGCTAGCTTTATGAGAATCACCCTTAAGGGTGATATTTTAATTTCAGCCAATAATTTAAGTCTGTACCCGAATAGTAAGCATTACAGTTTGTGAAGACTTCGCAATATTAGTCAAAGTTGGTAAAGAAAAAATTTATTTTTAGCTAAATTCATAGCGATTTTTGCCGAGGTGCTTGGCACGGTACATTGCGGCATCGGCTTGTTTGATGAGAGTTTCAGTATCGTAACTATTAAGCGGGTAAATACTAATACCAATAGAAGCAGAAACCTTAGTTACATGTCCATCGAAAACCATTGGTTCGGTAATTGTAAGTAATATCTTTTCAGCAACTTTTGCGGCAACATCAACTTTGGGAATTGCCCGTAATATAATGGTAAATTCATCACCACCAAGCCGCGCTACTGTATCACTCAAACGTAACGAATTATTCAGCCGACCAGCGATTGTTACCAATAAGCGATCGCCAATTTCGTGCCCTAAAGTATCATTAACATGCTTAAAGCCATCTAAATCAATAAATAATAGCCCAATCATGAGATTATGGGTCTTTGCCCATTCGAGCGAATCTTCGAGACGTTCGATAAACAACTTGCGATTAGGCAACCCCGTCAATGGGTCGTGATCTGCCAAGTAACGCAAACGGTCTTCTTGTCGCTTTAACTCCTTATTTGAGCGAGATAACTCCTCGGCAACCTGTTTGAGTTGGGTTTCCATTTGCTTGCGCTTGGTAATATCGCGGATTACCCCAACCAAATAATAATTACCCGCAGCGTCTTTGTGGAGCGATCGCTTAGTGGCAATTGAGTAAGTATTGCCCCTCGCATCGGTAAACTCTTCTTCATTTTCGCTTTGTTGTCGAGTATACAAAACTCGCTCGTCGGAAGCACGAAAAGCATCAGCTTGATGTTTGGGGAAAAAATCATCGCTCAATTTTCCCAATAGCTTATTTTTGGGATAACCAATAAATTGACAGTAAGCGTCATTCAAAACAATCCATTGATGCTTGTTATTTTTGACAAAAACTGGGTCGGGAATTGTATTAATAACTTGATGCAAAAACTCTTTTGAGCGCTTCAACTCCTCCTGCATCTGTGTAATTTGGAAAGTAATAGTTAACGCACCAGCGCATAAACTCATCAATCCTGGTACGATTGGTATCCACCAACCATCCAGAAAAATAACAAAAGCACTGCCAGTAAGTAGACAAAACAAAAGCAAAATCGTCAAAAAACTATTAATTGTATTTTGGATTCGCCATCGCGTCATTGCCCCCAGATACGCACATACCAAAATCCACGACCATTCGAGCCAATTTGACCAAATCTTGACTAAAGGTCTATCATCGAGCGCCGCAGCTATCAACTCGGTAATAAAATATGCTTGCAGTTCCACACCTGCGGTTAATTTTGCTGGCCCGATAAATTGGGTTGAATAAGGAGTCTGCACGTAATCTTGTAAAGAAGCCGCAGTCGAACCAATCAGCACAATGCGATCACTTATCCAACTATCGGGAATTTTATCAGCAAGTACATCGCGCAGCGACACTTTACGAAAACCCCAAGATTCGGGTTGACAACTTTGGCACAGTGGTTTGGGGAAATTTGCCACAATTTGCGTCCCCTTGTCATCGGCTCGAACATAGGAACCATCATTGGACTTAAATCGGCGAAACACTGCTTTCCCCATCTGTAAATAGTCGGGATTGTTAGCTGCACGTTGAGGAAAAATATGAGCTTTTTTGAGATACAACCGAGCCAATTTAAGACCAAAACTTTCGTAAGCTTGGTTCTTGACATGTAAATAGAGTAGATTTCGCCGTACCTTTCCGTCGGCATCGAACACTAAATTATTAAAACCAACCTTTTCTTCATTAAGAGCTAGCGGTGGCAGGACTCGGTTTTCTTCATTTTGCGATAATTTTTGGATAGCAATTAAATTATCTAACGAATTAAAAACCTTGACTAAATCCGAATGACCTGGCTCGACCTTTAAATCTCGGTAAATATCCAAGCCGATGGCACGGGGATGCTGTTTGTCTAATTTTGTCAACAGTTGTGCGATCGCACCATCGGGGAGGGGCCATGTGCCAATAGTTTTTAGAGAAACTTCATCAATCGTAATAATTGTGATGCGTTCCTTTAATGGTTCGATGGGGCGTAACCGAAAGAATTGGTCTAAAGTTTCCCACTCAAGCGATTGCAAAATTCCAAACGAACGTAAAACAATAATGCATCCTGCAACAATTAAAGAGGAAACTAATTCCTTGCGTCTTCGTATAAAGGCTTGTTTCAGCCCAACCAGTAATATCAGGAGGCGCTTACTTGATAGCTTACTCATTCCTGTTACCTGATTGGGAAAATTTTTTGCAACGTTGACAGTTTTTCACGACCTGGGAAATGAGCGCGATTACTATAGGTCTATTGATAATTTTATGGCTTTGTCAACTGTATCGATTTTTAACTGTAATATATAGTACAATACTATTGAGATAAATCCGAGTATTAATACTGATTGAGGAATTTTTTGCATTCCCACATAGGGGCACGATGTATCCATTGGTGTCAACTTAACGTGAAACCCTTGTTAAAACTTATAGATCCGGAAGAACCCCACCCTATAGAGCGTAGCGCTTCCCGCAGGGTACCCTC
>JANNFJ010001393.1:0-8630 GCA_031379725.1 Calothrix sp. OTE_75_metabat_31 | reverse complement strand
TCGCCGACTTCCTCGGCAACTACCACAAACCCTTGCCCTTCCTCACCCGCACGGGCTGCTTCAATCCCGGCGTTGATTGCGAGTAGGTTGGTTTGCATCGATATCTGGTTAATCAATGCCACAACGCGAGAAATTTGTTGTGTAGATTCACCCAACCGCTTGACTTTTTTGGCGGTTTCCCCTACGGTTTCGCGCAAACTGAGAATATTTTGCACTGTCAAATCCATCGCGTGACCACTTTTGGTGGCAGTGGTTCGCGCCGTGTTGGCAACATCCGCAGCTTGTTGGGCATTTTGTGCCACTGCTTGCATTGAAAGAGTCATGATATCAACTGCATCGAGGGTGCGGTTAATTTCAGCAGCTTGTTCGATTGCTTCGTCGGTAAGCTGGCTAATCGCGCCCGAATTCTCCCCAATTGAGGAATTGACCTTGGTTGCTGTGTCTTTAACTTGGGTGACAATCTCACGCAAACTTTCGATAATCGAGTTGAAAAAGTCAGCAACTGTACCAATTTCCCCAGCTGTCACATCGGCGCGGACCGTTAAATCTCCGCTAGCTGCACCTTCAACTTCGCTAAGTAGTTCGAGTAACTGCATTTGCAGTGCTTCTTTCTGATTGCGTTCCTCTTCGGTACTTCTTTCTGCCACTGTCCGACCCTTCTCAATGGCTTCGAGGAGTTGTGCCTGTTCGAGTGCGTAGCCAATTTGAGTTGCCAACTGCTTGAACATATCAATATCTGAAGGTTGCCAAACGCGGGGGCTGTCGCAGTGATGGGCAATTAGTAACCCCATTAATTGTCCCTGTTTGATAACGGGTGCAACCAAATTGGCTTTGACTGCAAATTTTTCCAGCATTTTGATGTAGCAAGCGGCATTTTTGAGGCTGGGGTCTTGATAAATATTATTGATTGCCCGCACGCGCCCATCTTTATATGTTTCCGCATGGCGATCGCGGAAACAAGGGTCATCGATTTCCACACCCATCATTTTCGGAAAGCCTGCAACTACCGATTCGGAAACAATTGTACCTTCTAAGGTTTTGAGATCGAATTGATAAAAAACTACCCGGTCGGTATTGATGGCTTGACGAATTTCCCGGACTGCGGTTTTGAATATGTCGTCACTTTTGAGCGTTTGCCGCATCTTCAATGTAATGTCTGACAGGTTCCTCGCACGTTCGGTATCGAGTTCTTGCTTTTTGAGCAATAGCTGTAATTGCTCTGCCATGCGATTGATATTACTACCTAACACCCCTAATTCGTCGTCGCGGTCGATTTCCAAACGGGTATCAAGTTTACCCTCACCCAGCCTTGCTACGGCTGACGTTGCGTGTAAAATTGGTTCGGTGGCGCGTTTAGCTAATACGTAGGCAATCCATGCCACGATTAACGCTGTTACTAAAGTTCCAATGGCATTAGTTAAAAATAGTTGCCGTAGCGTTTCAAATGCCGTTGCTTTTTGTGTGGCTAAAATCACTTGCCATTTCAAATCTGGCAGTCCTTCTAGGCTTCGTGATGCGTAGCTAACTAGTTGTTCTTGATTGTTAAATTTATCGGTGGTGACAAATGTACCTGCTTTGTTGCCTGCAACTTGCTGTGCTAAACCGGGAAAATCGCTTTTGGCATCTCTACCAACTTGATTTTTTTCCAATGTCAAAAACAACTTACCGTTAGCATCGCTCAAGTGATACTGTCTACCGCCTTCACCGTAATTTTTGATGACATTTTCCAGCGATGTGACGGGCATACGCGCCCTTACTAGTGCTATGGTCTGCCCTGTTAAGCTATCCTTGATGGGGGCTAGAGTATAAACGCTGAGTTTTCCAGATGTTTTTGATACCTGGGGCGGACTGATGTAGGGGCGATCGCTTTGTTTTACAGCTTTGAAATATTCGCGATCGCTCAAGTTCGGAACTGCATCGCCTTGCGATTGAACAATCGCATTACCATTTAAATCGGTAACAACGATGCTGTCATACACTTTATAGCTCTGAAGAAATTTGTCAAGCAGGGCTTGCTTTTCCTGAAGCGAGGTATCTTCACTGACTCTACGATTATTCAGAATTGGTAAATTCGAGAGTACCTGAATATCACCGTACCGTTCGATCATAAAACGGTTGACTTTATCGGCTAACCCCTCGGCTTCAGCTTGTTGAACTTGGGAAATCTTCGATTCAATTGATTTGCTAGTAATTAGATAAGACAAAGTACCAAGACCTAATATCGGTAGAGTACCGATTGCTATAGCCAAAATCGTTGCTTTCGTCCGCAAGCTAAATTGCTGAAATTTTGCTACTATCGAACTTGCCTGTGGTGGTTGAACTGTCGGTGTTGTTGCAGGCTGATGAGAATATGGAACTACATTACTATCCGTGATTTTATCTAATGATACTAAAGGTGCTGGTTTTTGAGTATTACTACTCTTTGCTTCATCGGTCTTATTAAACATAAAATTATTTTCCTGAATTAATGAATGGAATTGCTTGTAGTTCTAAAAAACATTGTTTTTGTTAAGTAAATTTTGAGCAAATATTGTCAGTTGTTAGGTGTGATTGGTAAGGGTTTGAAGCATATAAACATGTAACAAAATATGTATTTATTTTCACTCGTTTAGGGAGTAAGAAGGTGGGGGAAACAAAAACTGGCAATTTTCTCCCCCTCTCCCTCAATCTGCCCGCAAAACCGAAGAATGCACAATCGCTTGTGCATCCAAAACCAACAAATTTTCTTTTTGCTGTGTAACACACCCGCGTAAATATGGAACTAAACTCGATGCAACTTGTCCAATTGGCGAACGAATTTCATCCGGCATAAACTTAGTTGTACCGAGAATTTCATCTACTACTATTGCCAACAAAAATGTATCCACTCGTACAATAATTGCGTTATATTGGCGCAATCGGGTTTCCAAAGACTCTAAATTCAGCAGCCTTGGCAAATCAACCGTCCAAACTATCCGACTTCGCCAATTTGTTAGTCCGAGAACACAAGCTGGCATACCCGGCATTGATGTCACCGACTCAATCGGGACTACAATTGCTTCTTGGGTATGCCGCATCGATAAAACTGCTATTGTTTGTCGATTGACCTGAAATTTAAGATAACCATCTCCTAAACTACTTAAATTCTGATTTACTGCTGCTAGCGTAATATTGGAATTATTCATAAGAAGAACGAAGATTTACATTGCTACTGATTTAATTGCACGCACCAACTCATCGCGGGTGTAAGGCTTTGTCAGATACGCATCTGCACCTTGCCGCATTGCCCACAAACGGTCTATTTCCTGATTTTTAGAACTACAAATCAAAACAGGTACTTTTTGGGTTGTCGGGTTCCGCTTCAAGGCACGACATAACTCAAAACCGCTCATTCCCGGCATTACAACATCAGTAACTATTGCATCAAGCTTCTGCTCCATTGCTTTCTCTAATGCTTCTTTTGCACCAGCTGCTTTGATAACGTTATAGCCACTTTCTTTCAGATAGTGGCTCATTAACTCCAATTCACTGGGAGAATCTTCAACTATTAAAATTGTACTTAACAATGTCAAACTCATTGCTCAATCCCCTCAATAAATCATCAATAAAATAAATTTACTAAAATGCCGCATCTTGGATTAAATCGCCCTATCTACTAATATCAACTAATATGTTTAAACATTATTTTTAATAGTTCCGATTGGGTAAATGGCTTAGTTAGATAACCTGATGAACGCACAATTTTCGCTTTTGCTCGGTCTAAAAATCCCGTCCTGCCTGTCACCATAATAATTGGTATCTCTTTGAACGATGAATGCCTCCGTAAGAGCGAACACAGTTCATAACCATCCAAATTTGGCATTTCCACATCTAGTAAAATCAGATCGGGCTTACTGCGAAGAATTTGCATTAAAGCTTTAACCGGGTCGTTAATCATTACCACTTCAAAAGTGCTTTCATCCAAAAAGCGTTTGATAGAATTTAAAACCGTTGGGCTATCATCTATACAAGCAATTGTATAGACCTTTTTACGCAAAGGTGGGTGGGTTACTTGATGTTTTTTTTCGTAATTATTTTCTAGGGTATCAATAGCACTATCATTTGGTGCTGCCTCCTCAATTTTGGTCGCTGATGCCGTTCGGATTCCACCGTATTCTGCTATCTCATCCGATTGCGGTGTTGCAACCGGGGTTTCGGATGGGTAATGATGTCGGTTGCGTAACTGTCTTTGGCAGTGTTCGACAACCACTCTCAAATCCAAACGGCAGAACTTTGGTAGCTCATCCAAAGCACTTTCACGAGTAAATTCATAGCTACCCTCTTTCAAAGTTAAAAAAGACTCTAACACCTCCCTAGCTAATTCCTCGATTAAAGATTTTGCTTGCTCCGCAGTAATATAATTACGATTAACTAACCAGCAGATGGCTTGATAGTCTGCTTGTCCTATAGATTGATTATCATGCTTCGTTTCAAACAACAGCCGCATCTGCATCCGGGTTGAATTATTCAAGCCAGGGATCTGCTGGGCTTTACGTTCGAGGTGTCCGTCGAGCCAATCAAACATCTGATGGGAGTACGAAGCGTAGTTAAGCTGACCTTCTTCAAGATAAAGCGACCACGAAATTGCTCCAGTTAATACTTTTAAACAACCTGTGGCACGACGACTTGTCAATTGAGCCAAGAGCGATAGCGGATGTAACTTCTGAAAAATCCTATTACTACTGAGAGGAGTTGTGTTCATTTTGTCTTTTACCTAAACTTCATCTGATAGGTATAACCGATATTTTTGGAAGTAGCTCCCCATAGCTCGGACAAATAAACCATTTTTGTATATTAGTTTACAAAATATGGTCTGAACGGAAGTAACGAAACTCTGTAGCAGTAGCATTTTCTATAGATAGTAGATTTCCTGACAAATTATAATTTGTAGCCCATATACTTACTTATACTGAGATTAACAAACATTTTTGGACAAGGCATGGAAAAACTGTAAAGACTAAATGAAAACATTCTTCTTTATGTAAATATTGGATAACAACTATCGCAATAATACTGCTTAAAGCCAGAAAACTCAAATATATTTACGTAATATTACTTAAGTAATATTTGATCTAATACGGGTCGATAATGTTCTATGGTCTAATAATAAATTTTTTTAATCTATAAGTATTATTGCTTGTATTTTTATTTTTAAAACTGTAAATATTAGCTTGCAGCTTTACGGGCTATTGATTTCGTTCTCCTGAAAGCTTAAGCTGTTAGATTAGATATTAATACTATTTGGGCTAATTATAAAGTTTCAGTTTATACAAATGGGTTTAGGTCTGACTCCAACTTGTAGTATTTTTGTTACTACTACATTGATACTTCTAGTATCGATTGTTAAAGTGATTTTTAGCAATAATGAATATCATTGTAACAAAATTTCACACCATTTATGTGTAGCTTTTTTAAAACTAGATAGTTATTTAAAAAAGGAATAATACTTATGTAAACTTCAAGCTAAATGTATTATTTAGATTCATCCATTCCTGTTTGACTTGATAATTACCTTACTGTCATTGATGAGGATGGGATGTAAAGTCTCTACATCCCGCGAAACAGTTTGACTTTTTCGTGAGGACTAGAATCCGGGTTTCTCGAAAAAAACCCGGATTCTTTGATTCCCCTAAAATTAATGACACGAACCATTAGTAGTGCATGTCATAAGTTTTGATGGGCTGGCTGGGTGCTGAAAACCTTGGAACAGACGCGATATATCGCGTCTCTACATCCCTCAAAATTAATGACATGGAGTACTAGTAGTCCATGTCATAAGTTTTGATGGGTTCAAAAAAAGATTTGGTAGTGCGTTCGCGCAGCGTGCCCGCAGGGCTTACATCTTGCTCGCTTTAATATAATACGCGAGCAAGATGCTCGCACTACAGTAACCCCTCAAAATTAATGACACGAACCACTAGTCAACATTTATATAAAAAAGCAGTAATTATTGCTTTTTTGTATTCTCAAAATGCGGATGAAAGGACTTGAACCTTCACACCTTACGGTACTAGAACCTAAATCTAGCGCGTCTGCCAATTTCGCCACATCCGCATGAGGCTAATATAACATAACAGATTATTTAATTATTGGGAAGGGGGGGAGGGAGAGGGGGAGAAAATTGCAAGTTTTGTCTTCCTACCTTCCTACCTCCCCACTCCCTACTTCCTAACAGCTACACGAGGTAGGCGATGCTTGAACGAGCAGAGGATTTCCCAAGAAATTGTATTTAACTCGTTTGCCCAGTCGTCAGCAGTGATTTGTTCGTCTTGTTCCTGCCCAAGTAGGGTAACAACTTCCCCCTCTTGAATCGAGGGAATGGTGCTGATATCAAGCATAATCTGATCCATCGTGATGGCTCCTATTTGCGGTATGCGCTGACCGCGAATTAATACCTGCATTTTGTTGGAAAGATTGCGCGGTACTCCATCTGCGTAACCAATACCGATGATAGCTAAACGCATTTCATGGGGGGTAATAAATTTGTAGCCGTAGCTAACCCCAGTACCTGCGGCAATCGTTTTAACTTGGGTAACTCGCGCTTTGACTTGTAAAACTGGTTTGAGGTAGATCGAATCGCGTAAATGTTCTGCTGGGTAGAGTCCATAAACGGCTAGACCTGCCCTTACCATGTCGTAATGTAAAGTTTTATTAGTTAGCGTGGCGGCAGAGTTGGCAAGGTGCAAACACCCTGGGTCGATACCCAAAGCTTTGATTTGGGCTAGAGCCTCTTCAAAGCGTTGGTGCTGTAGGTTCATGATGGTGGGGTCGGGACTATCGGCGGTTGCCAAGTGCGAATAAATACTGGCTATTTGTAAATGTGGTAGTCGCTGCACTAATTGAACGAATTCACCCGCTTGCTGCCAATTAGTACCCAAACGCGACATTCCCGTATCGAGCTTGATGTGAACGGGTAACGCTCCATTAAAATTAATTGCTTCGAGAGTATCCGAAAATACTAAGGCTTGTTTGGGACTGCACAACGTTGCTTGAAGTTTCCAATGAGCGATCGCGTGGATTTGTTCGGGTGTCTGTGCTGCTCCTAAAAGCAAAATCGGCGCTTTAATTCCGGCTTCACGTAATTCGATGCCCTCTGGAACTGTTGCCACCCCCAACCAGCTAGCTCCTGATTGCAGGGCAGTTTTAGCAACCGTGACTGCTCCATGCCCGTATGCATCGGCTTTCACAACTGCCATGAGTTGGGTATTTGCTGATAATAATTGTCGCAATTGCTTGACATTATGCGCCAGTGCCCCCAAATCAATTTCTACCCATGCACGCTGCGAACACCAAGCATAGGTGTCACTCTCTTGCTCGAACGCAATACCTGTTGTTTGCTCGTGGCTCAACATATTCACTCACTCCTATCACACCAATAAAACGCTTTTGAGAGACTCGTTGATATTTATTCAAAGTTCTCAAAGCCCCTCCGAATAATCAGAGAGTTTACCCGGATTCCTAGAATTGCGACAAGAGTATGGCGATATCAATTTGTTACGAAATATTAAGATACGATCCCAAAGTTTGATATTTGAAAATCTCGAACAGAAATTAATAAAGAGGCTTTATGCTTGCTGCGAAGAAAATAATTTCCTGCAATCGCTTGTAATTAATCGAACATACTATATTCTGACCGCAATCAAGGCATTATTGGCGAATTTATAAGAGTCACAGAGCATAATTACTTGCTAGCTGTTGTAAATGTATTGTATATATCGATGCTTGTAACCTTGATTAAATCTCAGGCTTTATTCGTATTGAAGATAAGATTTACACAGGTATAAATTGTCGTTATTGCCTAATCTAGGTTATATTTGTGTTAATATATGTAAAACTAATACCTTGAGCTTTTATCAATGGGTAAGGTTTTAGTCCTAAACGCCTCTTACGAACCGCTCAATATCACGAGCTGGCGACGTGCAACGATTTTATTAATCAAGGGCAAAGCAGAGCGAGTCGAGCATAACGGCAAATTTCTTTACGCAGATTTTCCGCTTCCGACTGTCATCCGGTTGCGTCATTATGTCCGCGTCCCTTATAAAGAAATTCCTCTTACCCGACGAAATATACTGCACCGTGATGGACACACTTGTCAATACTGTGGCTATACCGGAGACGAATTGACTCTTGACCATGTGATGCCGCGATCGCGCAGTGGTGGAGACTCTTGGGAAAACATTGTCACAGCATGTGTCCGCTGCAATGTTAGAAAAGGCAGTCGAACACCGCAAGAAGCAAGTATGCCTCTGCGTCATCCTCCTCGCAGACCTTACAGCAGCCTTTATTTTGAGGTTAGCAAGCACCTCAAAACTGGCACTCATAAAGAGTGGCAAAAATACGTTATCGGTCTTTAACTTACATTACAACTATGTAAAATTATGTAAATTAGGCTTGACCAATTTGAGTTATTTTGCATTGTGAATGCGGCGACAACTTTCTGAGTGTAGCAGAGAATATCGGCGCAATCAACTATACGTGCCGATTTTTTTTGGTATGGGGAAGCGTGAGGTAAAAACATACCTAACTTTAGGTCTTGGGATAGTTTTTTGCGACTAGAGCATACCAGGGCGGTAATTTTTGTGCAAAATTTACAAATTTTTGCGAAAATTGTA
>JANNFJ010000167.1:0-5368 GCA_031379725.1 Calothrix sp. OTE_75_metabat_31 | reverse complement strand
AATCGCTAATATTGCTTTTATCACTTGGTATTAATACAAGCTTAGTTTCACCTACGGTAATTGCTGTACCATTGACAAATTCCCAGACGTTGGGTAAATTATCAAACTCGACGGAAATTTTAGAACTATCTTGAAAATCAGAGTCTTCTTTTAAATAGGTTAAGAACGTATTTAAAGATAAATAATTTAAATATGCATTCCATCTTGCTGCCTCACAAGAGTAGGAATCTGGATTAGAAAACATCCATGCGTCTTGTTTTTGTTGCGGTGATAGTTCTAACCACAAATGCTCTGGATAAATTACAGTTAAGTCATCGAGTCCAAGTGTCATTGTTATTTCCTCAATTATTTACATGATTTCTATTTTTTAACCATTCATCTAAAAATAAGGTAACTTTAGGATGAATTAATTCTAAACATTTACTAGGTAAACGCATATCTACCTCTAGTCTTTGATTAAAACCTTGGATAATTTGTTGTTTTATATCGGAAGACATATCTAACTTATTTAAGTTTTCCTCGTTGATTACTCCTTTATATAAAATAATTCCATTTTTAATTTTATTTTCATTGACCAATTCAAGATAAACTGATTTTAAACAACTCTCTAATAATTGCTTGCAGTGCAGTTCTAAGCACTCGTCTAAAGCTTCTTTAATATTTTCAATATCCTTTTCATCATTGATAGGCAAATCGGGATAAATTTGGTGCGATCGCACCAAAAAATATTTTAAAATGTCTCGATTATATTTAGCCAATCGACGAGCTACTTGATACTGTTTTTGTAAATCTGAATATTTATTTTTCAAAACAGTCGCTACCTCAGTTTGAGTCAAACTTAATCCTTTATAAAGTTTGATAATTGTTTGTCCAGCTTCTGGCATTGCTAAAAATAATTGAGATATAATTGACATTATTTGCTGACACGATTCTTCTTGGATAATACTGTCTAAATTACTTTCTCTAAAATCAGCTATATCTTCATCACTATTCAAAGGTACAAAATAGTTAGTACGATATTCCCTTGCTGCTTGAATACAAATTGATAAAATTTGTTTAATTTTCTCCTCCGATACGGATGTAACAGCAACACCTAACTGCTGCAATCGCAAGTTATAACAAGAACAAATTTGCTCGATATGCTCTTGACTTGGAGATTTTAAACTACCAGTTCCCTGGCATTGATTAGAAAAATAAATCTCATCAAAGCATTTCCAGACAAGACAATATAAATCAGTTTTTTCCTGAGTAATTCCTTGAGACAACAAAGCTGTTTTTAACTCAATTTTTGTCAAATCTTTTAAAAGCCCATAATCGGAATATTTTCTGCGTTTAGCCTCTATATTTTGAAGATATATTACATTTTGAATAAAACGTAAAATTCCCGTTTTAGCATAATTATTAATAGTAGAAGAATAACTAAAATTAAAACTTTTGAGGAATTTAGATGGTGGATTTACTCCTAAACAAGCTACTTGAAAACATTCTTCTAAAGGATATTTATATCGAATAAAATTAAATCTTTGATGAGCTTTACGTGCAGCCCATAAGCAAGATTCTTGTAAATAAGCTGATAAATGTCTTTCGGCTTTTAAATTATCTATTAATATATTCTCTAATTCGTTATTGGTTTCACAATCACCTTCTAAAGATTTCTTTTCCTCAACCTGGTATGCTTTAAGTAAAACCTTCAGAAAATGTCTTGCCCAAAATTCTTCTTTAGCTTCCGGGTCTAACTGTCTGATTTTGTTAATATGCCTCTCTAACTCTACATCAAACTGCCACAGCCCAGAGGTGATATTATTAGCTGTCGTCAAGTTAAGAAATGTTGAGAATTTTTGAACAATACCTTCACGTTTTTTCATAATTATGGATGCGGATTTCCAACTAAAGAAGAAGCTAACAGTCCTTAAAACTTACCCAGATAATGTAGGAACGCCTGAAATCAATAAATATTCCCATAAATCCAAACTGTCTAATTAGCAACTTACAGCAGATTTTGAGTAAATGGGGTAAATGTATAAAACTCAAAACATTGTAGAGAATGCAAGCTGCTGCAAGTATTACTACTCCTTTAACTGAGGGTTGTAATTATTTATGGGTAGAACCAGCAAGTAGTTATGCAAAAATGGCGAAAAATCTGAAAAGATGCATACCGTACTTCAAAGCTATTCTTGATTACAAAACGCGATCACTCTTTAAATTCATCCTAACCAATCAATGAAATAAGTAATAATACGGTTGACACCTAAAAAAGTATTTCAATATACATATTATTGGCGAATTTACTAGGATAAGTCCATGCTTTTTGCATAAATAGATTTTTTTGACCCCATTAATAAGGTAGAGGGTTTCAAAAAATTACTGCATCTGAAGGCAAATAATTAAAATAATTAATAACTTACCCCATGAATCATCCAATACTTAATAGCACATCGACTTATAATGACCTTTTCAATAATAAGTGGGAAATTTATCATAAAATATGTAGCAACAACTACATGGAGCATCGTCAATTTTCCGAAAGTCTTAATAAATTTTTAGTTAGCTACTTTCAGAATGGTTTTTCGATGTTGGATTTGGGTTGTGGAGATACAAGCTTTACTTCTTATGCTTTGCTAAACACAACTATTACTAATTATACCGGTATTGATTTATCCTTGGCAGCTTTAGATATTGCTAATATTAATATGACACGTCTTGGATTAGGTCATCTTAAAAGTTATCTTAGTTTGATTCGAGGTGACTTTTTTCAACTAATGCCTCAACTTGCCTTAGATAACAGAAACCATTTTGATGTTGTGTTAATGTCTTTTTCGCTGCATAATTTAACAATTGAAGAAAAAGAGGTAATTTTTAGCAATATTTGGGATATTCTTCAACCCAATGGGGTTTTTATCTTGATTGACACAGTTAGTCAAGATAATGAAGACAGGGAAACTTATATTCAACGCTATTTAGATGGTGTACTAAATAATTGGTCGGAACTAACTCCGGAAGAATATGTAATAATTGAAAATCATATTTCTAAGAGTTATTTTCCGGAAACTCAAAATAATACATATAAGTTAGCTAAAAAATATAATTTTACCCAAATCGAGAACTTATGGATTGATTCAGCAAATACAGCACAATCTTTATGCTTGTATAAATAATCGAGATAAAGCGTAAAACTCTTGTAGAGAACGCCACATTCCTTAGTGGGGGGAACCCTCCGCCGTTACATGTAACGTCTCTACAAGAGTTAACAAAAGCAGTATTACCCCGATTCCTACCAAGCTTTGCGGACAAAATCGATTTGTTGAATTTGCGATCGCATCTCAATTTCCAAATCTTTCAAGCGTTTTGCTTCAGCTTTAATATCGATTTCGTGGGACTGCTTTTGGTGGAGTAAATTATCTAACTCCGCTTTGCGGGAACTAATATCGTTATTTATACGTTCTCCAACTTGTTCTGCATAACTATCAAAAGATTGTTTTACAGCTTTAAAAATCGGCTGCCATTGTTCCTCGGCAATTTGGGGTAGATATTTAGCAAATTCTTTGCGTGTCGCTTCAACAAAAGTACGTCGAACAAATTCAGCTTGTAATGCCATAACTCCTGCACCGGCAAGAATTCCACCGATAACAGCAAGCGATAAACTGGCAATGATAATACCGACAAATTGTAAAATTAAAGTTGCAGCAATAGTCGCAAATACACTAGCCCAAAAATAATTAAAAGCATGAATTCCTCGATTCATACTATCAGGTATCGATGAAAATGTATCCATCATTGTATCTGCCCATGTTGAAACTTGATTTGATTGATAGTTATGTCCAACTGCGTAAAAACGATACCCAAGCAACTTACAATTAATTTCCTCTACAACTTTGGCATATTCCGCACGGTAACTTGCAGCTTTTTCGTCAAGCTGTGTGAAAGTTGCAGCAATTTCTTGCTTTGAATTAAATTCCCACCCTGCAAGTCGGTCATTCATGTAACGCTCGAATGTACGTTTGAATGAAGTATAAAATGTCGCCCGATTGTTTTTATCCATAAATTGCATAAAATCTAAATCGGGTTGCGATGCAATGAAATCGGTGTCGAAAGTTGCTTCTAAATTTAAAATATAAGTTTTGAATGAATCAGCAATTTCTTTGGCTTTTGCATCTCGAATCTCTTGAATCTCTTGTTGAAATTTCTTGCTAATGTCAGATAATTTTTCAAAATCGGACTGTACCGAGTTAATTTTTTGCTTCAACTCATCAACAGTACTATCGAGTAAGGGAATCCGACGTTCGATAGCTTCATGAAAACGATTGTATGCTTGATTGGCAATTATGTAATTGCGTTCAATTTCAGCTACTGCTCTATCTTTAGCTAAAAAGTGATTTAAAGCACCTAAAAACTCTGGGAAACCAGTGCCTTCTAAATTTGCATCATGGTTTTTCATCCTTGCCCGTAAAGCTTTTAATGCTGAAATTTCAAATACTCGCTGTTGGTAAATATCGTTACTATTATGCTGGCAATACTCCGCTAAACTGGTGCGAAAAACTTGACGGACATTATTTTCAGCAGCTTCTACAGCTTCTTCATCTTCAGGATTGATAAGTCCATCTTGGATTCTATCCCATCCATTGATTAAGAAGAAAAGATTTAATCCCTTCTGTTTGAGATAATTTTGTAAATAGCGACGTTCTTCTAAAGTGCAGGGTTGCGATGCACTCAACACAAATAAAATTGCATGACAGTTATAGATATAATTGAGCGATAACTCGTTACGTGCTTCAGTATCGTTGAGTCCAGGACTATCGACAAATTCAATTCCTTTACTCAATAGCGGTAATGGATGTTCGACAACTGCATGACTAATATCCGGAAAAGCTAATAGTTGACCATTTTCTAAAGCTTTTGCTTCTTCGGGGTTAATTGTATAGCGTTCCTTAAATTGTTGAAAATTAATTTCTTCAGATGTTTTACTATCGTTATAGTGAATTGTAACCTTCTGGGTATGACCGTATTTTATTACAGTTAATAAAGCCGTGCAGGGACTAACATCGCTAGGGAGTAAGTTTTCCCCCAACAATGCATTGAGAAAAGTACTTTTTCCCCGCTTCATATCTCCCAATACCAACAATCGAAATACACCTTGCCGTAAATTTTCGGCTGACGATAAAAGACGTTTGATTTCTGACTCAAATCCAAATTGACCCGAAGTTTTACCTTCGTTAGCTTCAGCTTGAGTTAGTCCATAAGCTATAGAATCAAATCTCTGTGCAATTTCGTGACGGACTTTCGCAATTTGGTCTAAATCATTTAACCAGTTAAATGTATTTGAGTTAATTGGTATACCCTGAAGTTTAAAAAAGAAGCAATAAATACTTAC
>JANNFJ010001376.1:0-9060 GCA_031379725.1 Calothrix sp. OTE_75_metabat_31 | reverse complement strand
CCGCCGAGAAGAAGCGGCCGAGATCATGGTAGGTCGCCTTCGCCGCGATAGTATACGGGACCTCGATGAAATAGTTCTTGATGCCGAACTATTAGAAGTTGTCCTTAATTCTACCGATCCCCGCAAAAAATCCCAGGAAATCGAGATAAAAATTGCCAATCGTCTTCGCAAATATATCGGTAATTCGCGCTTCCTAGCATTATCGGAACGTTTAGAAGCAATTAAAGAACGTCACGAACAGGGGCAAATCTACAGCGTCACCTTTCTCAAAGAATTACTGGACCTCGCAAGGGATTTACTGCTAGCAGAGAAAGATACACCCGTCGAAAAAGACGAAGACAGGGGGAAAGCAGCACTGACCGAATTATTTACAGAAGTTCGCAACGACCAAACCCCGAAAATGGTTGAACGAATTGTCAATGATATCGATGAAATTGTTCGTTTAGTAAGGTTTCCCGGTTGGCAGCAAACCAGTGCAGGGGAGAGGGAAGTTAAGCAGGCATTGCGGAAAACCCTGTTGAAATATGTGCTGCATCAGGATAAGGAATTGTTTGGCAAGGCTTACGAGTATATAAGGCAGTATTATTGAAGTGAAAAATGGGTTGCAAATTATTGATACAACTGGCTTTTAACGAACACGCAATCGTTCACTAATTCGGGTTTGCGTTTGTAATCTAATTTTGTTGTAAAGGTCAACTTTTGCATCGGAATGACTAACTGATATGACTAAAGCATACCTTTGGGTATCAATTTCGCCTTCCCTCGCCCATTTGCGATTGCAACTAACAACCAAATACATCGATTTTTTATTATATTTCCATGTCTTAGAAGCGAATTCGATCTGACCTTTTTGAAGAGTTCCTTTTTTCCTTAAATTAACTCCTGGCTGTAAATCAACTACAACACTAGAGCCATATTTCTTTTTTAATTCTTTCATGGTCAATTCGGCAACATCTTCATTTGGATTATCTTTATTTTCATCTGTAGCTTTCTGAAAAGTACTTTTAATAGCTTCAATATCAATATTTTTAAATAATTGAAATTCTATCGCTACACCAAGGTAAGAATCTCCTCTGGTATGTCTTGTTGGGGGGTCAAAAGCAAGGGTAACAGATATTTTTTTATTGCCTTTTATATCTAGGAACTCCGGTGGCAAAGGTGGTATCTCATAAATTTTAAAATTCCCAATTTCAATAATTTCATTATCTACAAGTAAAACTACATGATTATCGGTGGAATAAGCCGCTTGTGCAAAATTCGTATATCCATATCCATATACTTGTAGTATTTTGTTCGTATCAAGCTTAATATTTTCTTTCTTATTAAATTTTTTATTAGCTTTAGTTTTTATTTGAAAGAACCCTGGTATTTCTGGTGGTAAGCCAGCAGCATTAGTTATTAATGCTCGAATCAAATTAGATGATGCCTTTGGGTATTTAGAAAATAATTGCGTAGCGATATTCGCAACACGAGGAGTAGAAAAACTTGTTCCACAATATGCTTTGAATAATGAGCCTGCTTGATAATTTTTAGCAACCGTAATTATAGAAGCTCCAATTTCATTATCAATCATTCTATTTCCATCAATAACCAAATCTCCCCCAAAATCTACTAAATCAGGCTTTATCATACCATCAACACCAAAGCCGCTCCTGCTAAATGGGGACGGATATCCTTCTACTTTGGCTACAACATTTCTACAAGCATCTTCATGATATTGAGTGCTTCCCTTACCCATTGATAGCGAACCCACTGTTAAGGCGATCGCAGAAGTCGCAGGGTCAATAATCCGTGCATTTTCGCTTAGTAAATATTTCGGGTAATCTCGGCGAATTTGTTCTTTGGATTCAACATCATAGTAATAATTTCCCGCCGAAATAACAAAGACTATATTTTTATCTTGAAGTTTGTATGCAATCTCATCAATCCTTGCAGCTAAACGAAACTGCTTTTGCCCACTTCTATAAACCAAATTGGAATCCCCAAGAGATATATTAATAACTTTGCAATTAGGGTAGTTATTTACGAAATAATTAATAGCTGCTTCTAATTGCTTATCTAACAGCAGATCGGGGTCGTATTCATTATTTTCGTTAGTGACGCGAGCCGAAAAAAGCCAGACTGGTGGCTGAAATTGTTTGTTTTTGATACATATACTTACATCACCATATACCGCAATACCCGATACTCCCGTTCCGTGTCCACCAGTTTCATCGCCATCTTCCTCTTCCCCCTTTATAAACTGACGACCTGGATCGGGAAAAACTTGTGCATCACCCAAAGCAATACCAATAAGTGGATGACCACCTTGAACACCTGAGTCAATGACCAAAACTCCGCAAGCTGACTCAGGAGGAGAAATTAATTCCGGAAGCTCGGATATGGGAATATTTATTTCTCCCGTAGACTCAAAAGCTGGTTTTGGCCTTCGATCGATCTCTTTAACAGCATCTTCTGCGAGAAGAAGTCCTAAAATTTCTTTATTTAACTTAACCCTTGCAGTACAAAAATATTCACTAATATACTTGTCAGTTACTTTTATTCCTGGGTATTCTTCAAAAGATTGCAAAAACTCATCTAGGTTTTTTAAGTAATTTTGCATCTCGTCTGTATTACCCGTGTGCCATAACTCTAGGTCTAATGGTACAATTTCATCATTTTCGAGTGGTTCTAACTCTAGCAATCGACCAATTCTATCTTCTGGCTCTAGTGGAACAATTTCTTCGATTGCATCCAAATACCCATATTCGTAACTACTATCATTTAAACCGCTATATGATTCTAATTTTTCCCGGAACTGTTCTAATTCGTTGTCTGAAGAAAATACAACAATAGCTTGATTAGCTTTAGGTTCTTTTGCTAATAAATTTAAACCTAAAGAAGGGAGATTATTTTCTTCTAAATTATCGTTTTTTCTTAATTTTATTTTAAATATAAGTTTCGGGTTAATACCAAAGGGAGCAACTTCTTTCGGAGAACGATTAGTTAGTGAGAATGCCTGTGTTAACAGCTTACTCCCATGAGTTAGACGATCCTTTCTTTTTTCACTACTACCAAATCCTCTTCTCGGACGTTTAGGTAGTGTGATATTTAGTACAGGTAATTCGAGATGGTCATACTGATTACTCATCTTGATGCTCTGCTTTTGTCTTAATTGAGTCCTTTGAATATTCTATTATACGGATTCTTTCTAAATGACGTTGCAAAGCAGCCTCTAAATCAGATGCAGTTAAAACAGCATCGCTTCTTAAAATGACTGATTTTATGGCATCCGAGCAAATTCTTTCAATATCTGCACCTGTAGCATTCTCAAGTCGAGATGCTATTTTTTCCATTTCTATATCTCGATATCTAATACTAATTAATTTTGCCTCTAGTAGTTTTTTCCTCAAACTTAAATCTGGTTTTTCAAAATATAAAACTTCATCGAACCTTCTCCAAATTGCTGTATCGAGTAACGATTCATAATTTGTCGCAGCAATAAATATGCTCTTATCATTTGATTTATCTATAAGTTGAATTAGGCTGTTCACTAACCGTTTGATTTCTCCATGCTCATTGTCACTATTTCTATCTTTAGCAAGTGCGTCAAATTCATCAAATAATATAACCCATTCACCAGTTTGTATAAAATCAAAAATCTTCTTTAAATTAACTGCTGTTTCACCCAGATAAGAAGAAACTACGGAGGGAAGATTAACATATACTAATGGTAAATGTAAAATGCTTGATAATACGCTTGCTGTAAGAGTTTTACCACAACCCGGTGGACCGCAAAATAATAACTTTGAGCTTGGCTTCAAACCATGAGCCTGTAAAATATTTTTTTTACGATTTTCCAGAACAATTTTCTCTAATATTTTTAGATTATTTTCCGAAATAACAACTCGATCCCAAGTCAATTCATATTGTTGAACATCTATCAAGGGAAGCCCACTATCTTTATCTTTTGGAACATCCGGATAAATATTACAAGGAAAACTATTAGAAGCTATTTTTTGTATAGGTATTTGTAGCATTTTCTCTAGGTCTTTAGCAAGTAATAAATGATTTTTATCTCTTTCTTCTTGAATAAGCTCCATCGCAGTAGCATAAAATTCTTCTCGGTTATTTTGCGAGAAACTCTTAAATAATTTCCTTAAAATATCGCCTCTTGTCATAATAAAATGTCTTATTTTTATCTTTATTTATTAAGGCGTTTTAGTTTATATTAAAGTAATAAAATCACATCATTTAGTTATTATATTCTGTAATGCTAATTTACTAAATCCCATCCTCGACAAAGCAAGATAAAGCTAGCCATTGACCAAATTAATACAAAACGTAACAATTATTCGCCCATAAGCATTTATAACGCAGCAGTCTAGCTAAAACAGCATGTAAATATTTTATGGTAATTTTGTACTAGCAGGCTATCTGGTTTCAGTTCTGCCATCATTATTTACAATACCTTTGCCAAAATGAGGCATGACAAAAATCGAGCAAAATCCCACGATTCCTGAAAAAAATAAGGTTTTTATTTCTAAGCTTGGGCAAAAGCACAAAACCCTTGTGGGACGAGCAAATTACTTGGAGGCGATCGCGGCATACTAACTATTTTGATATTTTCCCCACCAAACAAAACAGAAGTACCATGCTTTATGTTTCCTCGTTGCTGCTGAGTTAAGTAATTATTTGGTAACACAGCATAACAAGTTTCAACATTTTGTAAGTACAGTAGATGCAATTGCGTAGACGCGATGCCTTTGGCAACCAATCTTACGGGTTCCCCAAAGGGGTACGAAGATGGTATAGCTATGCTTCTGGGGCAGACGCGATTTGTCCCTAGACATAGCGAGATAATTGTTGGGCTGAGAATTTCCTCTAAATGCGCCCATCGTTGAGATGCCAACTGACTAGTCAGCGCTTGCGCTATTGCATGAGCAAGCAATGGTGGAACGCTATTCCCTATAGCCTTATGCGCCGCAAGTTTACTTGTCCCGAAATCAAACCAATCGGGAAAACTGTGTAGTCTCGCAGCCTCACGAACCGTTATAACCCGCGCATGTTCATAGTGAATTGGACGTGCTGCCGTTCGATTGCCACTCCCAGCACGCAATGTTGGGGAAAAACCATCGGACACTAATCGATAAGCCCAAGTAGTCGGTTCTTTCTCCCCAGGAATAGTATTACCATATTTCTGTTGAGTAGCTGCTGTGTGTACTGTTGCCTGAAATCCACTAATATCAAGGGATTTTGAGACGCAAGGGAAGATTTTGTCCAAATATTCAGCATATTCGCTTTTTTGTTCTAACTCCCAGGTGTCGGTTTGAGAATTGATAGGAATGTGGCTCAGGTCAGAAATTGCATCCCCAACTGTAAATTGTTTACCACTCTCCAATGGTGGTACAACTTCGCCAAACTTTGAGCCAATCCAGATAGCCCTTTGACGTTTTTGGGGTACGCCGTAATCCGATGCTGTAAGCAACCATTTGGATAGAATATAGTGTTCTTCAATGAGAGCGATCGCATTACTCGTAATATGATAAAATTTCTTCCATTCGATCGCAGGAACATTCTCCATCACGAACATTGTCGGATTTAGCTCTACCACCAAATTGATGAATTTTATAACTAATTGACTGCGCTCGTCATCGAGGTTTTGCTTCCCAGCAACCGAAAAACCTTGACAGGGAGGACCGCCGATAACTGCGGCAATCTCCCCATCCCAATTTGGATATTTATGTTGAATAATGTCCCTTATTTCTGCTGCTGAAATATCCCCGATATCTCGACATAAAACTAACGTGTCAGGGAAATTCAGTCTATATAATTCTAAAATTTTGGGATTATTATCGATTGCGATCGCTACTTCAAAACCAGCAGATTGGAAGCCTAAATCCAAGCCACCAATTCCACAAAATAAACTGACTACTAACTTCTTATTTCTTGACAACATATTCAGTCAATTAAGTAAGGTCTTGCGTACTTATCTCTATTTTATAACCAGTTTACCCTGATGTTACTATCATTAGTTATTTTAATGATTCAAAATATTAGTCTTTATCACCAAAACTTGATTAATCGTATCTCATCTTTGCCGTTGAGAAGGCGATAGCAACTGATGGGTAGAACTGGTACTAATTATTGAGACAAATTGAATTGTTACATCATATTTTTTCACAATTAAAAGACAGATGCAAGTGAAGAATAGCGCTGTTCGAGGAGTTGCTGTTAGTTTTCTCCAGTAGAGAAAATCTCAATTAAAATACTTTCAAAGATACAACCCAATTTGTCCAAAGCGTGGGTCGCGGATGCGTTCAACATCAATACCAAGCTTACGACACAATGCACTCGCTTTCCGTCCTTTAATGCTGGCTTCTTTATTGGATATTTCCAGCCCCTGAAGATTAGCGAAGCCGACAATACTATATTTGTGACCGCATGGACTATTAAATCTTTGCTGCTCCACTTCCACAGCTTTGAGTCGATACAACATTTCAGTTTGGTGCTGTTCTTGTGCTAGCAACCGTTGCTCTTGTTCTGCCATTTGTTGTGCGATTGCGGCAAGTAACTGTATTTGAGTCATCGCTGTTTCAGAAACCGAAACAGGTTTAGTCCAACCTGTAATATCTCGCATCCAAGCACGAACACCAATACTTTCAAAAGCTTCACAGGCTAACTTTGCTTGTGTAGTACATCTCTTGCCAGCTTCATAAGCGTAATAGTGAAGAATAGTAGCGACAGCCAAATCTGGGATGCCCAACTCAGACCAAGATAAAATATCAGCACCTTCAAAGCCTTTATGGATAAGCTTTTCGACTAACTTAGAACCATTTTTGTCAGCAGCAGTTTTTAGGCTTCTAAGCAATCGGGCATCGTTGACATTGGCGAGTCTTGCTGTTGCTCTAATACTAGCTTTACCTTTACAGTACTGCGTCCACTTCAATTTCTTGTTTAATCTGTTCGATGATTTGGGTTACTTCAATTTGCGACTCGCGTTTTTAGTTGGGTGATTGAAGGAAAATATTTACTGTTGGTTAATTGACAAAATACTTAAATTTTATTCATTTTGATGATTTAAATTATTTCATATTTCTCCCCAAAACTTGATTAATTGCCTCTAATCTACGTCGTTGGTCTAAGGCGATGCAATTCCATCGCCAACGTTCCGAGAACATCGAATATTGTTGTAATCTCGTCGTGTAGTAAGTATTTTTGGGATTAGCGCAAATCGAAAACAAACCGACTCGTGAATTACCTGCCTCTAATTCCCCATTGTTTCTACGAAAAGCCTCAACCCTTGCCCATAAAATAGCTTCCTTTCCCTTTAGCCCTTTCTTTAAAGCATCAGCATACCTGAAAGCGAAAGCATCGGAAACGTGAGGAGATGCTTGATTCCACTGGTCTAAACTATTGAGAAATACTTCAATATTTTGTTCTGGATTTACCCCAGCCGCTTGAATTTTTCTAACTAATCTAAGAATGCGGCTTCTAGTTCTTGTTAAGCATCCTGCATCTGCATTTTCTAAATTTGTGCCACCCCGACCTTGGTCGCTACAGAATCCGCGATTACCGACCCGATTGCCCGGATCGACGTGGAAATAATATAAAGAAGTCTTCTTTCCGTCTATCGTGCAGTTGCCTTCAGCAGCGCATATTGCTAATACTCCAATCGATGAATTATTGGCAAATAAAGTATTTAGATTACCCGAATATGAGGTGCTAAGTTCCGATATATTTTCTACACCTTCCGAAACTAATTTAATCGCTGGTTTACTTATGGCAAAGACAGAAATGCAAAATAGTAACAAGAGGTTGAATATATCCCATTCACGCCCTACTTTCTGTAAGTACATCACTTTTTAACAAAACAATAGGTAAAAAATAACAACGCCAAGAATTAATCCCATCCATATCGAGAAATAAAATGCGATTAATAAACCAGTTCCAAACAAAATTAACTGTTTAAAAATCAGTGGCAAACTGCACCATAAATGTAGTGTTTTTTGAATTATATTTGGTCGCCAAGGAGCCTTGGCTTTTATATGCCCACCATGAATCACCCAATGAGCAAAATGACAAAGGGGAAGCACATCTTTCCACAATTTTTCATCACCCAAATGCCGATAGCCAACTCCAGTATGATGCATGTTATATCTCCCGTATTTCTTGGATGAATATTTTCCAATCCTGACAACCGGAAACATTGAACATCTATAACCACATTGCTTGAGCCAGTTGTAATGCTTATTTCTCCAAGCATTGCTATTCATGTAGGAATAATAATCATTCGGAGAAAGATATTTTTTCACTTTCATAGATGTTTTTTCTCCTGCTAAATCTTAAAGTTTCATGACTTTCGCTGATATAAAGCTTGTTGGGAAGGTGAAATTTTTATTGGCTTTGTAGTCAGCATCCTCTTGTAAAAATCTCATGAATTCTAGGTGTCCTCTGGATGTACGCCCTACAGGACATCCTGCCGAAGCACTATCAACAAACTGCTGGTCGCTTGCACTATGTTGATTGGCTCCGATTAGGGAATGCTCTTTTTTATCCCCCTCGTCAACCTTGCCGTTACGGTTAAAGTCCCGGATTATATCTATAGCTGCAACCTGGACTAATGAAAGTTCACGACCTTTGTGCTTGCCAATTCGCCATGCTTTATACTGTCCTGGTACTTGTATTTGTGCTGCACCCTCAACATTCATCGGTTGCTTGGTGTAATAGTTACCTGGTTCAATTGATGCTTCCCATGCTCCAACTAACCGAGGAGTAGGGTTAACTTCGACTAAAAACCGCGAATCGTTGAATTTGTTGGGTGCGTTGTCATTTTCTATGCCGTTGGGAAACATTCCTTGGACGTAAAAAACGTTGTAGCGATGCTCTCCCGTGCGTACTTCCCACTTGTTTTTACGTGCGTAATCTACAAGTGCAGCAGCAATTTTATCCGCTTCTTTTGGTTTGTCAAATGTGGTTGAAACACTTATCCCAGCAATGCGACTGAGTTGGAGTTTACCTTCAACCCACTGGTTGACGGACGGATGAAGGATAGAAGAAGCCATCAATAAAGACAACCCA
>JANNFJ010001369.1:0-7386 GCA_031379725.1 Calothrix sp. OTE_75_metabat_31 | reverse complement strand
AATTGACCAACAAACAAAAATGTAGAGACGCGAAAACTCTCCCAAACCCTCTTAATGTACCCTCAGCGTCTGGAGTGGTTTATTATTCCGTGGTCTTTGCGTAAGTCCTAGTAGTCCATGTCATTAATTTTGACCCTCTCGTGAAGACCAGATCCCCGACAACTCCTGCGAAGTCGGGGATCTAACAACCCCCAAAACTTATGACACAGACCACTAGTTTAAATTTCGTGTCTCAATTTCATATTTTTAGAAAAATATAACTAATTTTTAATCCCTATTATTATAAACTTGATGAAATACCCAATAATTCGTCAGTACAGCGAAGAAGACTGTGGTGCTGCTTGCGTGGCAACAATTAGTAAATACTACGGAAGAACGATAACCCTAAATCGCATTCGTGAAGCCATTGGTACAGGACAGTTAGGAACAACCTTGTTAGGGTTACGACGGGGTACAGAAGCATTTGGGTTATTTACTCGTTCGTTTAAAGCTTCAGCAGAAATTCTCGAAAATCTGACAAAAATTCCTTTACCAGCAATTATCCACTGGACAGGCAACCACTGGGTAGTTTTTTATGGTCAACGAGGTAAAAAATATATTATTGGTGACCCAGCAGTAGGAATCCGTTACCTGACAAAAAGCGAATTAGTTGCAGGTTGGAACGATTGGGTACTGTTGTTACTTCAACCAGATAATAGTAGCTTCTTTGCCGAACCCAACGATAAAGTTGATAATTTTGGTAAAATACTCCAAAGTATTTTACCTTACAAAAAAATAATTATTGAATCATTACTATGTGCCCTAGTTATTGGTTTACTATCCTTAGCTTCACCTTTCCTAATTCAAATTCTGACCGATGATGTTTTAATCCGTGGAGATTCTAGCTTACTAACTGGTGTTATTTTAGCAGTTGTTGCCATGTACGCAATGCGAAGCTGCTTAACTTTAATTGAAAATATATTAATCGCTCATTTTGCTCAAAGGTTAGAATTAAATCTCATCTTAGAGTTTGGCAGACAAATTTTACGATTACCTTTAAATTACTACGAATCGCGGCGAAGTGGTGAAATAGTCAGCCGACTACGCGATATTCAACAAATAAATAAGCTAATTTCCAACGCAATCGTTAGCTTTCCCAGTCGTTTCTTTGTCGCTATAGTTTGCTTATGTTTAATGCTATTTTATAGCTGGAAGCTGACAGCTAATGCAATTATTATTGCAATTATTATGACAGTCTCTACATTTATTTTTCTGCCAACGCTTCAGCAAAAAACACTCAAGTTAATGGTATTAGAGGCAGAAAACCAAGGGGTACTAGTTGAAATATTTAAAGGGGCTTTAACATTAAAAACAACTGAATCTGCACCGCAATTTTGGGAAGAATTGCAGAGTCGATTTGGTCGAATGATGAACTTATCATTTGATACCATTAAAATCGAAATTATTAACAAACAATTTTCAAGATTAGTTTCCGAAATTGGTAATGCCAGTTTGCTATGGATAGGTAGCAGCTTAGTTATTAGTAAAGAATTAAGTATCGGACAATTGCTAGCATTCACCAGTCTAAATCGCAATGTCATATTATTAATGGATTTTTTGATTGACTTTGTAGATGATTTAGCACGAGTAAAAACAGCCACAAACCGCATCCAAGAAGTTATCGAATCAACACCAGAAAATGAATTCGACCACCAAAAATCTTGGGTACAAATTCCTCCTAAAGCTGATATAATTTGTAGTAATTTATGCTTTCATTATCCCGGTCGTCTCGAATTAATCGAAAACTTTTCAGTAACAATCCCTGGAGGTAAAGTAATTGCTTTAATTGGTCAATCAGGCTGTGGAAAAAGCAGTCTTGTTAAAATTATTGCCGGTTTATACCAGTTGCAGTCAGGAAATATCAGCTTTGATATTTACAGTTTACAAGATATAGCATTAAATTGCCTCCGACAACAAGTTATATTAATACCACAAGAAGCCCACTTTTGGAGTCGGTCAATCATCGAAAACTTTCGTTTAAGTTCCCCCTATGCATCCTTTGAAGCGATTGTGAGGGCCTGCAAAATAGCCGAAGCAGATGACTTTATCAAAAAACTACCCGAAAAATATCAAACTATATTAGGTGAATTTGGTGCAAATATTTCTGGAGGACAGCGGCAAAGGTTAGCTATTGCCCGTGGAATCATCAATGACCCACCAATCCTAATTTTAGATGAATCCACCGCAGGTCTAGACCCAGTTAGCGAAAGTTTAGTTTTAAAACAATTATTGTCCCAGCGTCAAGGTAAGACAACTATCGTAATTAGTCACCGTCCGCAAGTAATCACACATGCAGACTGGATTATATTTTTAGAAAATGGTCAGGTGCAAATTCAAGGAACTTTAGAGGAATTACGCAGCGTTAACGGCAATCATTTAGACTTTTTACCTTAAGTAGCGTTAGATTATAGCAGTTCCTAACTAGATGAGGTGTCTGTGTAGGGGCGCAAGGCCTTGCGCCCCTACGTTGGTCTATAATTATTGTACAAAGCGCGGATTGAGACGTTTCTAAGAAAATACTTTCAGCACTATATTAACTTATGTATTAGTTAGCAAGCGTGGGCAATAGTTAACTAAAAAGTATCGGTCTTCTATTCATAATTTACAGCTAACAAGCCAATTTTGGTTAAAATTTCCGTTCAAAATCAAATTATACTGTAACTGGCACGTACAATAATATATGTGTCAGTTTTTTATTGAGTAACTAAGTCGGCACTAAAAAAACGAAGTACATAACGCTGAGGTAAAATCTCCTCTTCCCTACTCCCTAATCCCCACTCCCCCCATTTAGTTAAATATGCTGACTTTAACGCAGTGGCGTGCATCAGACTTAGATATAATGGTAAATTTTACCTTATCATTAACAGCATCAGAACGAACCCGCAGCCGCCATCGTTTTGAAACAGAGAATGGTATAGTATTCTTACGTTTACCGCGAGGTAGCCTATTGCGGGATGGGGATATTTTAGTTGACGAAACCGGTGGTAGTTTGGTGCGAATCGTCGCTAAACCCGAACCTGTTTTAACGGTTTTTGATAGTAACCTTCTCAACCTTCTCAAAGCTGCATACCATTTAGGCAATCGTCACGTACCAGTAGAAATCGCACCTAGCTATTTACGATTGTCTCCCGACCCAGTTTTAAAGGCAATGTTGTTACAGCTAGGATTAGATGTCAAAGAAGAAATATCACCATTTCAACCCGAAACAGGTGCTTATGGACATGATACTCACTGACATACAGCTTTTATCTCTTTTGCAATTAACTAGTTCTGCACTACCTGTAGGAGCATATAGTTATTCAGAAGGGTTGGAAATGTTGGTAGAAAATGGTACAATTACCAACCCGGAATCGCTGCAAAATTGGTTAGAGTCGGAATTGAAATATGGTGCAATTCGTATAGAAGCTGCGGTAATGGTACGTGCCTATGAAGCAGTGAAAACAGAGGATTTACAATTATTATCGTACTGGAATCAGTGGTTATCAGCCGCACGAGAAACCGAAGAATTACGTTCTGCAAGTTGGCAAATGGGACGTTCGCTAATTGTGCTACTCGAAAAACTCCACCCACAAATCAAATCAACTACAAGTAGTATTGGCAATCCTTGTAATTATGCCATCGCCTTTGGAATTGCTCTAGCATACCATCAAATCAACATCCAAGCAGGATTACTGGGATATTTACACAGTTGGGTCAGCAATCTAATTACCGCAGGAGTCAAACTCATACCCCTGGGGCAAACAGCCGGACAACAACTAATAATTAGCTTACAGCCATTATTGAATCATGCCGCACAAATAACCGCAATGCCCGATGATGAATTAAGCAGTTGTAGCTGGGGGTTATCTCTAGCGAGTATGCAGCATGAAACGCAATATACAAGATTATTTCGTAGTTAATTATGAATGCTTTTCGAGTGGGAGTAGCGGGGCCAGTAGGTTCGGGAAAAACAGCGTTAGTCGATGCTCTATGTAAAGCCATGCGTGCAAAGTATAAAATCGCAGTAGTTACCAACGATATATATACGCAGGAAGATGCAGAGTATTTGGTGCGATCGCAAGCGTTAGATAAAGACCATATCATAGGTGTAGAAACAGGTGGATGTCCTCACACAGCAATCCGTGAAGATGCCTCAATGAACTTAGCAGCAGTCGAACAGTTAGAAATACGGTTTCCCGATTTAGATTTAGTCTTTTTAGAAAGCGGTGGAGATAACTTAGCAGCAACCTTTAGTCCCGAATTAGTCGATTTAACAATTTATGTAATCGACGTTGCCGCAGGCGATAAAATACCCCGTAAAGGTGGCCCTGGTATTACTAAGTCGGATTTGTTGGTAATTAATAAAATCGATTTAGCACCATATGTAGGTGCAGATTTAGGAGTGATGGAACGGGATGCGAGAAAAATGCGGGGTGAGAAACCTTTTGTGTTTACTAATTTAAAAACGCAGCAAAGTTTGGTTGATGTAGTTGAGTTTGTGATGATGCATATAGGGTAATTTTAATCTCGCGCAAAGTCGCATTCGTCGTAAGCGGAGCGCTGCCGCAGGCTAGACGTTCCCGCAGGGTAGGCGCAGAGAGGAAAAAGTCATCTCATCCCTAGATTTAAAGTATTCTAATTAAAAAAAATATCCTTTTTCGATATCGTAGGATAGGCGTCTCGCCTGTCCGAAACATATCTAGACAAGCGGGACGCCTAACAAGACGGAATCATTTATTTCTTGGATTACTCTTAGTAGTAAAACTCTCTCTTTTCTCTTCCTCTGTGTCCTCTGTGCCCTCTGTGGTTCGTTATCAAAAATATATTTCACAAACTAAAATGACCCATCACACCCCAATATCCTCTAATTAATTCAGCTATTTCTTGTCGTTCAGTCAATAGATTGCCAATCCAACGCTGTGATAAACCGCGACTCATGGGAATAAAAGACGATCCGACAACCGATCTTCATCAAGAGCAGTTTTCAAAAATTCCCAAGCCTGCTGATGTTCTGACGCATCTTCATTGTCACCAAGCCAAGAGTCTAAGAGGTCGATAGCTGCTTGATTTTTCTGTGCTTGCTCCACATTAACAACAGATGGGGCAGTTGATGGAATTTTCTGTCGAAACTGACGCAAGGTATCGAGTAAATCTGCCCAATACTCTCTAGGAGTTGCCTCAATTTCATGAAGCAGCAATTCAAGAGACATTGGAGGTGAGCTAGAATAGTCTGCCATAAACAAAATTTACCTCGTTTAGATTACAACCTAATTTTAACGCAGTACTTTGTTGGAGTACAGAGAATTGGAATCAAACAGCGATACTAAGTAAAGTATAGATTAGGAGGAATTAAATCTAACTCTTGCGTTTTAGTTGTTATTCAAAAATATATCTCACGAAAATGGCTCATCACACCCTAAAAGCTACCACCAACACCGTCCATCTAGGTGGCTTCTCCCATCTACTCCCCCCATCTCTAACAATAGACTCTGACGACACCATTGCAGTCGAAACCTATAGCGGATACTACGTCTACGACAAAGCACCACCGGAATTTCTCACACCCGAATTTCTTGATATCTGCCAGAATTTACCAAGCGATCGCATAATAGCCCCAGGTCCCCATTTACTCACCGGCCCCATCTATATCCGCGATGCCGAACCGGGTGATGTTTTAGAAGTACAATTAATAGATATTTTTCCACGTTTACCTATTGGCTTTAATGCAATTCGCAGTGGTTGGGGTGCTTTGCCACAAAAATTTACACAACCCGCACTGCGATTTATCGACTTAGATTTGGACAACAAAATTGCTGAGTTTCCCAAAAATTCCCATATCAAAATTCCCCTCAAACCCTTTTTTGGTATCCTGGGTGTGGCAACTCCCGAAGCAAATCGTTCCTCGATTCCACCTGGTTGCTACGGTGGCAATATCGATAACCCCGAACTGCAAGCAGGTGCAAAAATATATTTACCAATATTTGTACCTGGTGGATTATTTTCGATTGGTGACGGACATGCGGCACAGGGAGATGGTGAAGTCAATGTGACTGCAATTGAAACTTCGATGAATGGTATTATTAAATTAAAGTTACATAAAGATTTACAGCTAAAAACACCAATTGCTCAAACATCGACAGATGTCATCACAATGGGTTTTGGTAATACCCTCGATGAAGCGTTGGAGAAAGCGGTAGAAAATACAATTGATTTTCTCGTACAGTTCGTAAAAATATCGCCTGAAGAAGCATACGTATTGTGTAGTATAGCCGTGAATTTTCGTATTAGCCAAGTTGTTAATAGTCCGCAAAAAGGTGTTCATGGGATGTTACCCAAATCAATATTCCCGAATCAGACAGCCCTGCCCCTTCATCAGGGGAATTTATTTTAAGGCAAGAAAAAGCAAGGGGTAAAAAATCTGGGGAAGTACGGGAATTTCTAATTCATTTGTAGGGGAATCCATTTGCCGAGAATACTGGTTTGATTGCAGAGTATGAGAATAATGGAAGTAGCGTTATTTACTGTTACTGGCTCTGAGTATTACAAACTATAATATGACATGGCTAATCTCTATAAAAATTTATACAGAATACATCGAAAAACTAACGCAAGATAGAAGTCTCTAGTGATTTATGCCATAAGTTTCGATGGATTACTAAATCCTCGACAACAAGTTATACATGAATCAAATGTACCACTAGATTCCTAAAGCACGAGAAATTTGGTATGTAACTGCTTCTTGCTTCCCTTAAATATAGGACTTAAAATTATGACAAATTCTGATAATAAATCGATTCGTTCTTATACCCAAGACGACGTACAGGAAATTCTTCACCTTGCGATCGCACGTCAAGCAGATGACCAAAACAAGGAATTTTCCTACGATCAACTCCTAGAAATCGCTAATGAACTACAAATTCCCACTGATTCACTCAAACTTGCCGAACGTGATTGGTTGACGCAACAGGGAGATGCACAACGAAGACTAGCTTTTGATGCTCATCGTCAAAAACAATTTCGGAAACGTTTAGGCAATTATGCCATGATTAATAGTTTTTTCCTCTTAATCGATTTTATTGGTGGTTGGACTATTTCTTGGTCGCTATATCCTTTGTGCATTTTTATACTTGCCACCGGACTCGAAGGTTGGAATACTTTTAGTAGCAAGGGTGAAGAATACGAAATTGCCTTTCAAAGATGGAACCGCAAACACCAATTCAAAAAATCCTTCAGCAATTTGATTAATCGATTTCTCAAAGCAGTTAATTAGGGGTGTAGGGGACAGGGAGTAGGGAGTAGGGGAAATAGAGAACAATGGGGACTGTCATGCTGAGGAACAAAGCATCTTCAACTGTCATGCTGAGGAAC
>JANNFJ010000146.1:0-3035 GCA_031379725.1 Calothrix sp. OTE_75_metabat_31 | reverse complement strand
CCGTAACACCAGTCAACGCTATCACGTTTGGGAAATCCAAAGTCGCGGTTTTCCCCTTTGCTAAAGAAATCATACTGTCCGACTAATACATCAGCATTTATACCTATTAATGACTGTAATGAATCAGGCTTTTTCCATCCCAATAAACGAGAGTTTGCTGTATCAGCAACTATTAACAAATCATCTACGGCATTAACGCCATAGGGCATACTTAAACTGCTATGATTGGGGAAATAAACTCCTTGATTTAACTCGACACAATTAAAGTTTTTCTGCCCTAAAACGGCAACGCATGGCATATTATTTTCTGTTGGCATTCCCTCCCAAATCATGACACGATTATTTCCGGCATCGGTGACAACTAAATTATCTCCCCAAAAAGTGATATCGTGACACCACCGCATACTCGAAGCTGAAGGACTAGCACCACCATTTTCATCACGAGAAATCATGTCTGGTTGCCCCAAAACTAAATCGGCAGGTTGACCATTTTCGCTAGGCAATTCATTCCAAACTAATACTCGACGATTGCCTGTGTCGGCAACAAGTAATTTGCCTTGACGATAGAAAACTCCATAACACCAATTGAGACTTGCGGCTGTAGGTGTTTGTTTACCTCGATTAGATTGGTTATCCCTAAAGGTTGCTTGACCTAATACTAAATCCGCTGGAACATTATTATCTTTAGGAACTTTATTCCACATCAAAACGCGGTGATTCCATGCATCAGCAACAGCCAAACCTTCACCGCAAACACAAATACCAGTTGGTACGTTTAATGTTGTTTTGCCAGGTGTGGTTCTAGCATTTTGTCCTTCTTGGGAAAAATCAGGTTGTCCAATTACCCAATCGGCTGGTTGACTATCTTGTGTTGGTAATTGCCATCCGAGTAATCGATGATGTCCTGTGTCTGCTACCCATAAGGGGCCACTTTCCGATACTAAACAAGCACCACGGGGACCAAACATTTCAATTGTACTAGGTACTACAGGTGTAGAAAAGTTTTCAACTTGGATTTTTTTGCCTAAAATTATTTTTGCACCTCCAGGTGAGAAAGGCAGAATGTGATTATTAACTTGATTTTGTTCCTTAAATTTCAGCCCAAGAGTAACTTTTATTGGAGTTGTCATTAATTAATATTACTTTGTCAATCTCTGGACAATATGCTTTAATTGTTGTTTCAATAGTTTCAGATAGTGTTAGTTTAGAAGTAGGGCAATTACTACAAGCACCTAACAACTTTATTTCTACAGTATCTGGGATTTTGACTGCAATTAATTCCACATCACCATTATGATTTTCTAAACTCGGACGAACTGCTTCAATTGCAGCTTTTATCCGGTCTAACAAAGGTGGATGCGGTGCTTTGACTAGTTCGTGGTATAGCAATACTCCATATACTATTTCATCTTGAACGGCATTTTGTAAAGCAAGCATTGATTCTGTTTTAATACTTTTGATTAATCGAGTCAATGCAACTTTATGTAAAGAATCAATAGCTCGTTTTAAACCAACAACGACACCACGCTGGCTTTCGTCCCAATCATCTATAATCGCTTCAAATCGGCTAATTTCTTGAACTAATTCTTTTAGGTTATCATCGGTTACAACTATTGTCATTGTTAGAAGATTATTGGTTAGTAATAAGAGTATTGCAATTAAAAAATATTCCCTAAAAAACTCGTAGGATAGGCGTATTGCCTGTCAGTCTGTAAGAGAGATGTCTGTCAGTACGTAAGACAGGCGAGACGCCTATCTTACGGGCTATTCTACCCATATAACAATCAATCACAAACAAATTATTTCATTTTGAAATCATGAAATAAATATGGCATAATCATGCCAGTTAGTAAACTAGATACTATTACTACGATTCCTAATGATGCTTGGATTCGTGCCAATGATAAAAACAATATTAATCCAATGGTAGTACCAAAAATAATTAGTTTAACAAAATGAACTGGGTCACGTAATAGTTTCCCCTTCATAAACAACCTTGTGGCAAACCAGGCTATTTCGAGCATTTATTTTTCCTCATGAATGTGTGAGTATGTTGAGAATAGCCAGCCCTAACAGCATTGTGGGAATTACAGCTGCTGGTCCAAAAAAACCGCCTAAAATTGCCGACAATTCGTAACCTAAATCTTTCCTAGCTAATAATAAACCACCAATAGCACCACCTGCCATCGATACAATTGTGCCTACTATTAGCCAAACTAGCCCTGTGGCAAAGTTAATATCACCTGCTACCAAACTTGTAATTAATTTATTAATAAGTGGGTCATTGATGATTTCATCCATTTTTTTCTCCTTTTTAACATACTATAAGCTTTTACATCGACCGCTAATTTCTAACTCCTAATTCTGTTAGTGCTTGAGTAACTATTTCTATTTGTTCCATTTGTTCATATTCAGTAAAAATTTCTAGTGCTTGCTGGTAGTAATTGATAGCTTTGGTTAAATTTTCTGAGTTTCCTGATTCTGGATATTCGTAATTGTCAGGAAGGTTCGATAAAACATTGGCTTTGTTCGCAATAGTATTCGCATATTCGAGGGGAGTGTCATAGCTATTGCGTACTTTTAACGCTTCGTCGTAAGATGCGATCGCTCTTTGATTATTTTCGAGTTTATGCTGACTGGGTAAATATTGAAGGGCGTTACCCAAATTATTGTGTAACATAGCATATTCTCTGGGATGTTCTATCAAGTTAATATGCTCAAGTGCAGTTTCAAACGACTGTACCGCTTCATGATGACGCAAAGACTCTTTCTTTGATGATAGCGGCATCGATAGGTATGCGATCGCAATATTATTATGCAGTATCGCGTACTCTTGAGGAAATTTCTTGCAAGTAAACACCTGTAGCGCTTCTCGATATGCTTTGATACTATCTGTCATCCGTGCCAGATTGAAATTACTTAGTGACTGCAATACTAAACCTAAATTCATCTGCACTTCTGCCACTTCCTCTGGTGCAGCTAAAGAAGTTAAAATCGGTAAAGCTTCTTCATAACCAGCTTTTGCTTGTAAAAGT
>JANNFJ010001348.1:0-3840 GCA_031379725.1 Calothrix sp. OTE_75_metabat_31 | reverse complement strand
TTTGGCAGGTAATTGGTGGAAGACCCTACTGCCACCACATCGCCGCTGCTTATTCTCATAAAACTAAAGTCTAACAATATCACGACAAATTTTGCGCTAGTTGCTTAACTAGCGCTTTTTTTATGCCGCGAAATGAAGCGTAGAGAGCGGAGAGTGCAAGCGCCAACCAACTAGAAACGAAGTGAGAAATACAGGGGTAAAAGTAGCCGCTGCCTCGAAGCGATCGCAGCGAAATTGAGCAACTATATTTTATGTATTTTGCCGCGAAATGAAACGGAGAGAGCGAAGAGTGCAAGCGGCAACTAACCAGAAACGAAGTGAGAAAAATAGGGGAAAAGTAGCCGCTGCCTCGAAGCGAACGCAGTGAAATTGAGCAATTCAACCTAACAACGAAGCGAAAAATATAACATAAAGCTTTAATGAAGCTTGAATAAAGTACTCGTAAAACCCTTGATTATTCCTTGTACACAAGCTATATTATATATATAGGAAACGACGTAAGCCGAACCAAAGTTAACCGCAAGTAAGTTTGTTAGTCGGAGCTAGTTTTCTATCAATAAGTATCTAGGTTGGTTGCGGACAACTGTGGATAATTATTGTTATTTAATTCTTATTTAAATTAAATATTTCCTCGTAAGTTGCACGACCATAACAAGCTACGAAGCAGAAACCCGGTAGGTGATGGGAAAAATCACAAAGTTGGCACGGAGGAAATATTCACTTTCACTTGATTTTCTTTGATTTTATTTCTTTGCAGATACCTTTACCTCTCCTTTTCTTCTTTCTCTATTTCTCCTCTCCGCAAAAAATAGCGCCCTAGATTTTTTCATTGCATACCAGAGCGACTAGAGGGCTGTATTTTTTAGAAAGATTTATGCACGCTCTGGTATGCGAAAATGAAAAATCGCGCTATTTTTTGCACCGCTTTTTGGCTGCGCCCTCCAATGATTTATTTTTTAGACTGATTTGTAGGCGCAGACAAAAAGCAAAACAACCGCGAAGCGACATTAGTTTCTTTGATTTTTGGCTGCACCTTTTTTATGCTTGATTTTTTAGATTGGTTATTTGGGTGCAGCCAAAAATCGCAACAACCGCGAAGCGTCATTGTTTCTTACCCTCTTGAAGATAATCGAATTAATCTACGCAAAATAATTCAATTCTTATTAACTAATAAATTTTGCTTTATTGAATCTTTGGTAATGTTCTAAAGAATCCAGCACGGCGCTTCGCGGTGCGCCAATTGGCTTATCTATAAAATTAGCTTAAAAACTTACCTTAAAATCAAGCACGGCGCTTCGCGGTGCGCCAGTTCACTCATCTATCAAATTAACTTAAAAACTTACCTAAAGTCAAGCACGGCGCTTCGCGGTGCGCCAATTCACTTTGCTAAAAATTGATATTTAGTAATTATTCTTCGAGTTATTATAATTAATGAATAAAAAGATGTTTATTATTAAATTTTCACCAGAAGCTACATCAAAGAACAAAGTAAAGCGAATAAAAATGATTACAACAAAAGCGTACCAATAGATACAATAAATATAATCATTATTCAGGAAGTATTTATTCTCAAAAAAAAAGTGAGAATCTAGATAAACTAGATCCTCACTTTCTTTACCAAACGCTATTGATTAGTGCGTAAAGCCTTGATTCTATGATTAACTCCTTATTTTCTAATTGATACAACCATCCTGTTTTACCTACTGGAACTTCATCTGGAACAAACCATCTTGCTAAGATTCCAAAACTACCAACCTTGAAATAACTGACTGGTAATGGAATCGCCCAATCTGATTTATAATTCCATTCAAAATCTGGATATAATTCTGAAATTTTTCTATATCCAATACTTTGATCTTCCATCTTAACCTCTTGATTTTCTCTCAGAACGCCCGCTACGGGGCAGACGGATTCCTTAAAATGTCAAGGGTTTAGTTGTTCTTGACGAGTTATAACTTCTTAGGAAATACGGTTCTTGGTATAATTTCTTAGTGAGGAGGTACGACGAGCTTAGAAATTGTTCAAGAAGCCTATTTTCTTGGAAGTTGTTAGAGTCTTAGAACAACTCCCTTGACGTTTTAAGGTGTCTGCTACAATTGAGAGGGCTGAGAGAGGACACAATCTTAATGCTGCTTTGATAGAACGGAAATCGACTATACATATGTAAGATAAGTAATTAATAACCATCAATTGAAAAGTTAAAAAGAACTTCAGAGTGATCGCTTAATCTAACGCACAATTATTAAATATTAAATTAATTTAAGTATAAATTATTACTCTTTTCCCAAAACTCAAAACAGCCTTAAATCAGGAGTAGTATAAAAGTACCCCTGATTTACTCTGGAATGAATTTCGATTAATGGATTCTGGCTTGCATTAAAATTTCGGTGAATTGCATTGTTACGCAAGAAATACTACTGACCGAATGCTTACGAGAATGCTTTTAAAGAGCCGCATCCAAAATTGTTATCCAAACTATAATGATAACGATTTTAAGATGCTGTCTAATTTGGAGGATTAACTTCGATACGGTCGGCGATCGCTTTGAGAATGCCTCCGACTTGTTCTCGGTCAGCGAGGTTTATTTGATAAACCGTATTTGCATGAAATTGAGAACCACCAACGACGATCGATAAACTCGAATCTTTTGCTAGTAAATGCTTTACTAGTTGGGATTTTTCATCCGGTTTTAGGCGATCGCACTCTTCGATCAATTTGGATAGATCGTTCTTGTTCACTGCGTCTTCTACTTGTGCTGTTGAATTATGAAACCCGTTGATCATACAACTTTAACCTAACTTGATGTATCCGTAATTTCACTAGCACCCGTATAGATGTCAGCAATGATTCGTAAAATTTCGGCTTGTTCTTTGGGTGATACTGATTTAATTATTTCGCGTAAATTACCTGATGGCTTTTGACCAAATAATTCACAGATATACCACATCCTGGCTTCTTCCGACACCAATAAAAGTAATGCGATCAGCTTTGTGGCTGTAAAATCTGACTTTCCTGACCGGAACCGACAAACCATCACTTCGGAGATTTTAGCGTCATTAGCTAGCTTAATCGCCGAGATATTAAAGCGTTTGAGCATCTCGTCAAACAGTTCTTGATGTCTTTTTAGTATTGGGGTTGCAACTTTCGCCATCACTTGTTTATATTAGATTAGTTAAAACTTCTGATAACCAGTTAAAACAAATGATAACTCCGTATCATTGTCCCTTCTACTTACACAGTCGCTTTAAAGGATACAAATTTATTCGGTATTTACTGAACTTGACAGCAAAATTAGTTAGAACTATGGCTGCCCCAATTTTTCGTGCGTTAAGTTCGAGTAAAGCGACTCAATACTAACATCGATATATTTCTTTGCAATATATTGGTTATCGTTAATATGCGAGACGGTGAGGTACGAGCATTTTTGAGCAGTCGATATGCGGCTATAGTTATGATGTCAAATTAAACAGGACGTTACATTCTTCACTCGCAACCAAACCGCTACGCTTGGGTTTAAGGGAACAATGTAAAATTAACTAACTCCTAGATAAATTTTGTAACTACTGATCTCGCGTTTCCTCGTTCCTTCTATGGGTACAAAGGGTTTAAGTATCGCACGCCTTCAGGACAGTCCAATATAAACGTTCAAACAAAGGGCAGATGCATTACTCAAGACACCCAGTAGTACAAAGAATGTTGCAACGTTGGGATACCACCGAATATGAAAGTTTGTGTTTGATGCTTATTATCCAGCTAGTTCAAGTTCAATATTTTGGCAAGCTTTTTCCTGATTCGATAATGCCCAATTGGCAAGTGCGTGAAGAATTTCAGCTTTTTGAG
>JANNFJ010001329.1:0-4156 GCA_031379725.1 Calothrix sp. OTE_75_metabat_31 | reverse complement strand
AACAGCTACAGGTTTGTGGGTGGTGTTCTAAAATGCTTTCACACTCGGATGACTCATACAGAAAGCGACTATGACCCTTGTGTCCTGGTTGTCCTCCCCGCTTTTTACCACTCTTCTTTTTTTCTCGGCGTTTTTCCGCATTGAGTGGATCTGAGGACGGTGGAGATGACGAGTTTTTTGATGTGCAATTGATTTTTTCTAACAGTTCCTGCTGCTTCGCTTCTAAATCAGCAAGCTTTTTTTCTAATTCTTTTGTAAACTGCCCCATTTTCTCCACCAGTTGTTTGACACTGGCTGGAGTTTTTTCCCAATCTGAGTCGAGAATTTCAATCCCGTAGGCGAGGCAGTTTTTATCCATGCCTCTTAATTTACCATCTATATGTACCTACTTTTCGCTGTAGCTGAATAAAACCTGTGAACGGTTACAAAGAAATGTCCAGCGCATACCAAGTCAACCAGCAACCAAACAATGCCACCCCCAAGCAGGAATCAATCACGGGGGTGGTAGAACGTTTGACTTTCCATTCGTCCGAGTCTGGTTACACGGTAGCGCGGTTACAACGTCCTAAAGTATCGGAATTAACTACAATTACAGGCAGTTTTGCAGGTATCCAACCCGGACAAACACTTCAACTTAATGGCTTTTGGCGCGAACATCCCCAATATGGTTTGCAGTTCCAGGTTGAGAATTACAAGGAAACCAAACCAGCAACAATCACGGGAATCGAAAAGTATTTAGGCAGCGGTCTAATAAAAGGAGTTGGTCCGGTAACCGCAAAGCGAATTGTCGCCCATTTTGGAATTGAAACACTCGATATAATTGAAAATCAAATCGATCGCCTGCATGAAGTCAACGGAATCGCCAAGAAGCGAATCACGATGATAAAAAAGGCATGGGAAACTCAAAAAGCCATTAAAGAGGTAATGGTATTTTTGCAATCTCATGGTGTCTCGACTACTTATGCAGTTAAGATTTACAAGAATTATGGCGATCGCTCGATCGGAATTGTCACCAACAATCCTTACCAATTGGCAACCGATATTTACGGCATTGGCTTTATCACCGCAGATAAAATTGCTCGTAACTTAGGCGTACCAGGCGATTCTGAATTTCGCTACCGTGCTGGTATTACCCATGTGTTGAACGAAGCATCAGAAGACGGACATTGCTATTTACCACAAGCAGAATTGATAGAAAAAGTTTCTCAATGCCTCCAAACCGACGACCATCAGCCGAGCGAGGATAATATTACTGCGATCGCCAAAAATATGTCCCTCGCTGACGAACTAATTCGAGAAAACTCTCCTGACAAAGGTTTACTTTGCTACAACCCAGCTTTCTTTAATACTGAGCAAAATTTAGCCTTATTAATTGCCCAACGTTTAAGAAGTCCCATTAACCCAGATATTAATCGCGTTCGCACCTGGCTTGCACGTTTTACCGAAAGTCGCAAAGTCGAACTTTCACCCCAACAACAAGAAGCAGTAGAAATGGCAGCTTATTCACGCTTCGCAATTACGGATTTCTACCTCCTGACCGCTTACAGCAGTACGCTTTGCCTTCTCCAAATGGTCGTAAATAGCTTCTGACCAGCGTTGAAACAAGCGATCGAACTCGTTAGGTTTATCCTCCAGCAATACTTGAAGTTGACCAGTTGCCAGCATAATCAGAAACAAGGGGTCACTTGTAGATAGCCCGTGTTCGACTGCTACTGCTAAAACCCGTCTTTGAAAATCTGCGTCTTTCCCCTCAAGCAAGCGATTCAAGTAGCTTTCGTTTTTGGCTTGTCGCAAACTATGCACCATGTTCCATTCCTTGACGTTCCTTAATTTCGGCTTTATCGGCTTCCCTTTCTTGTTGGCTTATATCTCTGCTTCGTCGATAATCTTCTGTATCAAATTGGCTCAAAATCATCTCAATTTTGAGAGCATCAGTGTCATTCAATCCATGAATAATATCAGCGTCGAAAGTAGCAGTAAAAATGGTATGTTCATCGTCCGAATCGCGCAATATAAAATAACTTTCTTCCCCATGTATTGTCACAGTTCCGAAAGGCACGAAAACAAACTCTTTACTTTTTTGCCTTTCGTACTCATCCATAATTCTCTCTGTTAGATGTATTTGAGCAAAGAACAACTCGTCTTCATCTAGTTTTGGAGCTGATGAGCGCTGAAAATAATTCATAATTTCTGTGAGAGTTTTGTCGTTAAAATCTGATTCTTGCTTTTCAACTTGATGGTTATTTGGCATCTCAATTTCTTGTTGTGATAAAGCTAATAATTCATCTAGAGAAGAATCCAGTATCAAACCCCTCAGTATATCTATGCTGTCAGGATTAATACTCAGTTGTCCTACTATTTTAGTCACACTTTTCTCATCTATAACATTTGAATCCTCATCTTTATTAGTATCAGAATTATCAGATTTGCTTATAACTTGGGATATATTTACAGTCTGCTCTTCACGTAAATAGCTTATTTCCCAGACATATTCAGGGCTAAAAATTTCGTCAAATATTTTGTTTCGATTGGTATATGCGAAACTCGGTTCTAAACTTCGGTAGGTTGATAAACTCCATTGACCATCATTATTGATATGTCCGGAGATTAAGACATTTGCTGATGCATGGGCAAGAAACCATTCTGACTTAATTCCTAAATTCAATAATTTACTATCGTCCGCAGCGAGAATATAAAGCCTTCCCATATATTTCTCTTCGTCACTGGTTATCACATCCCCGTTAAAAGCTTGATTAGTCGAATATAAAGGGTTAAGTTTATACTGCATAAAACTAGCCTTTTTGTCAGTTGATAGATTGACAGGTTATTTTTTCTTTACTTGTTGATCTTTTGCCCACAATTGAGTATTTTCAATCTCCCGATTTGATTCGTCTAAAAAAGTTGATAGTCGTTGCTGCGACATCACGGGCATTATTTCCTCAATTTCGATTGCATCAAATCTAAATTTTTTAGAATCGATAAAATATCTGTCTCCCGGATACAGAAGAGGAAAATTAGTAATTTGCAGGGTATTTTGATATTTTTTCTGTAAATTTAGGTAGCTAACATCATCTTGTAAAAAACTCCAATCATCGGTTTTAACCAAATTCCTCACAAAGACATGGAGCATTTTATCTTTGTACAAGTTCATCGATTGATAAAATAAATCGATAGATTCAAAACCCCCGTCACAAACAAACCATTTACAAATATCCACACCATATTTATCTGCAACTTCTAACAAGCGTCCCCTTGCTATCCAGTTATTTACCCTTGGAAATACGTTGGCAGGAAGATTGACAATAACTGGTTGTTTCCTAGCTAATTCAAAAATTATGTCAGCCTTATCTCCCTTACTTACAGCTTCGCTAAATTCGGCATCGACAGCATAATCGTAGAACCGTTTTACATCCTGGTTAGTCATATCAGCATCAACTAAAGCGTGTTCTATTTTTTTATCAATCGCGTACTGCACCATCACACGGGCAAATAGCGACTTACCCACACCACCTTTTTCCCCATCGATTAAATGTATTCTTGCCATATTTTTCAGGAGTCAAAGGTTTCGCTATCTGTCGTAATTCCTGCTAAATTCCACATTTGTGGGTCAAAATCGTCTAAAGAATCCTGGGTATCGGGTAGCGGTGATGGGATATTAACGATTGATTGCTTCTCTGGTTGCAAGTCGCTTATTTTTAGCCCTCCAAATCCACTCAATAAAACATTGCCAACAATAACGGGGTCTATTTTTATTGCAGTACATACGTATTGAAGATGGTTTGCGATCGCATTCACCCCATCGAGAAATATCAACTCCAAATTTTCACGAGAACAACTACCCTCGCTGTATAGTGCTAGAGGCATGTAGTAAGCTTTGAGAGCAGCCATTATCATCATTGTTTTATCCTGGAATGGGTGTAAGCTTTCGTTCTGAATGTAACTAAGCATTTTCGCTTTGTCCGAATTTAGTGGTGGCTGATAGCGCCATTCAAAATCTTTCTTTTTAGGCATTTGGCATTCCCTCATTCTGTGAATTGAGAGTGGGGGAGTGGGGGAGTGGGACAGGGGGGGCGTGGAGGATTAGAACTTGCCTTCTCATTGGAGTGAGACTCAGAAGATTTTCCTTCCATATTCTTCCCCCCACTCCCCCCCTCTC
>JANNFJ010001308.1:0-3893 GCA_031379725.1 Calothrix sp. OTE_75_metabat_31 | reverse complement strand
GTCATAGATGCTGATGTTGGAAGGGGAAAAGTTAGGAGTTATGAGTTAGGAGTTGGGAGTTATTAGTAAAAAAAGATTAGTGCGAGCATCTTGCTCGCGTACTATATCAAAGCGAGCAATATATTAAAGCGAGCAATATATTAAAGCGAGCAAGATGCTCGCGCTACAGCTTTATCAAAGTGAGCAAGATGCTCGTACTACAGCTTTATTAAAGCGAGCAAGATGCTACAGCTTTATTAAAGCGAGCAAGATGCTCGTACTACAGCTTTTTATTCCTCACTCCTAACTTCTCAATTTAACCGTAGCTAGTTAAATTCCGAATCATATAGCCAATAACCAGCCCAATCAATAGTGCCCATGCTTGCCCGGTCTGTACAAAATGGGCAAATGACGTTTGTATCTGACCGATTAGATTTGCATCCCTAATGGTTTGAGCAAAGATAGTTAATTCTAAAGGAGGTTGTCCAACTAACTGAAGCACCCAATCGCTAAATACTTCCATATGGTTCCAAAAATGGTAATTTGTTGTAAATTTAATTGTTAATAGCCAAAATAAGGCTTTTTTGGCTAAAGCGTGAGAAGTAGCTTCTACTTACGTGAAGGTGATAACTTTTATGTCATAACCTCTATGTGTAGGTAATGTCCACTGTTAGATAAGCATCCCAATACTGCTCGGTTAAGAAGTTTTCCAAAATAGATCCACCATTATCCCCCGATAAGTTGGGGGACTTTGTAAGGCTTTTAGCCCCCCTTGTTAAGGGGGGTTGGGGGGATCTAAAGCAAAACCTACGCAGTATTGATAAGTATCCTGCCTATCATGGTTAATTTTTATAACCAGCGAAAGCCCATCAGAAAAATTTAAAATCCAAAATCCAAAGTTGGTGCAGCGATCGCTGGCATGTCCTCTGAATTCCCAATTTGCTCGCTAAACTCGGTTAAACTGCCATTATTGACTTCGCTAGGAGTATCGCTGACTGATGTTACTGGAGTTTGTGCGATCGCCGCATTTTCAGGGGATATAAATATTGTTAGCAAAAAGCTGATAGCAAATGCTGCTAATACTACCCAATGTCTTTTAAATAAATGTGTCATTTTAAACAGGTTAATTGATTTGCACCACAGTCTTAACCTGACATATCGGGTGATGCCAACCGCAATTTTGCGGCTGTTCGTAAAATTTGTCCTGCCAACACAGCCGCACCAAAGCCGTTATCAATATTTACCACTCCTATTCCCGGCGCACAGGAGTTAAGCATAGTCAAGAGGGGCGCGAGTCCGCCAAAGCTTGCCCCGTAACCAATACTCGTGGGAACGGCAATTATAGGACAATCAGCCAAACCCGCAACAACGCTTGGAAGTGCCCCTTCCATGCCGGCAACAACAATCAATACCGATGCCGACTCAATGACGTGACGATTATTAAGTAAGCGGTGGATACCAGCTACCCCCACATCCCAAAGTCGCTGCACGCTAAATCCGCAAAGTTCGGCAGTGACAGCAGCTTCTTCGGCAACGGGTAAGTCCGAAGTCCCAGCCGAAATTATGCTAATCGTACCGTGATATTTCGGTTCAACAATTGGGGGACTAATGGCGGCAATTCTTGCCATTTCGTAATAGCGCAATCCTCTGACCTTGGGTTGCAGAAAAGAATATACATCGGGTAAAATCCGCGTTGCCATAACTACCGGATTCTTTTCCCGCATTACCTGCATAATTTGAGCAATTTGTTCAGGGGTTTTGCCTTGTCCCCAGATAACTTCGGGGAACCCGGTGCGAAGTTCACGGTTATGGTCAATTTTGGCAAAATCTCCCACAGGTTCGTAGTTTAGATTTTTGAGAGTGTCGAATGCAGCATCGGCAGAAACCGTGCCGTTAGCGATAGAGGAAAGAAGCGATCGCAAATCTTGGTCATTTGTCATTTGTTAATTGTCATTTGTTAGTTGTCATTTGTTAGTTGTCAGTTGTCAGTTGCTATTCGTAACAGGTCATTTGTTATTTTGTCCAAAATTAAAACCAATGATTACTGACCACTGACCACTGACCACTGACTACTGACTATTTTTTCACCTTAAGCTCATATTTGTTCCACAATGTTGCACCTTGCGAACCGAGTGCAGAAAATTTTACATTTTCGATACGGTTTCTAATTGCCACCAACGACAAAGGAGTAACTAAGTAAATTTCGGGTAAATACTCTTGCGTTAATTGTTGAGTTTTACCGTAAATTTCCTTACGTTTATTATCATCTAATTCCTGCGCTGCTTCAATATATAAACGACCGATTTCCTCTTCCCAATCATTTACTTTCCGATCGATTAATTGCTCTTGCCCTCGCTGCGGTTGCTGGTTAAACGAGTGCGAATTACCATCGGGTGACCACTTATTTGCACCGTCGTTTGGTTCCAAAGAACCAGTGAAACCCAGCAGATAACATTCCCAGTCGAGTGAATTATTCAGCTTCTCGACAACTGTATTAAACGAGATTGGTTGAAAGTTAACTTTGATGCCAATTTTTTCTAAATTTAACTTGATTTGTGCTGCCATAGTGACGCGGGTTTTATTTTCGACGTTCGTAATCAGAGTAAAGTTAACGCGATTTCCTTCAGCATCAAGTAGTTGGTTTTTAGCATCATATTTAAATCCGGCTTGAATCAGCAATTGCCGCGCTTTTTCGGGGTTATATTCGTATACCTTTAGCCCTTTTTCAGGTGACAAATAATAGGGACTTTGAATATCGATAGGTGAGTTGTGTAATTCACCAATTCCTCGTAACACATTATTAAGCATCGTTTGACGGTCGATAGCATGGGCAACAGCACGCCGAAATGCTAAATTATTGAACCAGCTCGATTTAATTGGGTCAACTACAGGTTTTCCATTTTTGCGTTTGCCTGTATTCATATTAAAAGAAATGAAACTTTTACTAAAAGCAGGCCCGCCATTATAAACTTGAAAATTCCCACGTTTTTCTTCGTTTTTGAGCAATGAGAAATTTTCTGGTGAAACCGTTAGAGTATCTAAACCACCCGACCGGAACTGAAGGACTCCAGTATCGGTAGATTCGATTATTTCCCAAATTATTCTTTCCACATAAGGTAATTGATTGCCTTGGCTATCTTTGCGCCAGTAGTAAGGATTACGTCGAAAAATAATGCGTTGACTGGGGATAAATCTTTCGATAGTATAAGCCCCATTGACGACAATTTTTTTGGGGTCGGTGTCGGTTCCCCAAGTTGACAAAAATGCCGAGTTACCATTTTCATCTTTGGTCTTTACAGCTTTTTCTAAAATATGCTTTGGCAAAATTCCCACCCCATCGGGTGCGCCAGTAGTTGAGAATAGAAAAGGTGCAAATGGTTCGGGAAAAGTAAATTTAACAGTACGAATATCAATTTTGGCAATTTCCGGAAAACTCCGACTTTTGCCAATTTTGAGTGTATCTTGCCAACCTGTAGCAATACTTTTATTAAAAACAATATCTTGATAAGTAAATATGACATCATCGGCAGTAAGGGGTTGACCATCCGACCATTTTAAATTATCGCGCAATGTAAAAGTAATTTGCTTTTTATCAGCGGATATTTGCCAGGATTCTGCTAAAGCTGGTTCAATCTTTCTCGTAATTGCATTAATAGTACTTAACCCTTCGGCAGTGAAGAGGAAAACGTTGGGAAATTCTTCATTAAGAGCAAAATTAAAAGTTTTGGGGTCGCCTAAAGTTGTGGTAATCCATTGCGATATTTGGGCAGCTTTGGTTTTGTAATTGCTGGGGTTACAGCTAGTTGTGGCGATTTGGAAAAATATAAAGAGTGCGAATATGAGAGTAAATGCAAGCCTGCGACGATGGGAACGTGAGAACGTATTAATCATGGATACTGTGAAATATTTTTGAT
>JANNFJ010001285.1:0-5843 GCA_031379725.1 Calothrix sp. OTE_75_metabat_31 | reverse complement strand
CTAACTGCTAACTGCTAACTCCCTACCCCCTACCTTATATAAAAATCCAAAAGTGGATTGGTCTCACCTCTGGCTTTATGTTTCTCCCCCAGTAGCGGGCGCTATTATCGGCTATTTCACCAATGATATAGCCATAAAAATGCTATTTCGTCCCTACCGAGCTCTCTATATTGGTCAAAAGCGGATTCCATTCACCCCTGGTTTGATTCCCCGCAACCAGGAACGCCTTGCCAAAAACATCTCTGATACAATTATGGGGTCATTATTGACACCCGAAGAATTGCAAAATTTGGCGCGACGCTTGCTACAAACCGAGCGTGTCCAAGGAGCAATTCATTGGTTGTTGCAAATGGCACTCGAACAAATCCAATTAGATAAAGAGCAAAGAAGCGCCAAAATTTTGGCGGGAATTTTGCGCGACTTACTAGGGGAGTCATTACCGCGTTTACTCAAAACCCTAGCGCAGCGGGAAGATTTTCTCGAAGCACAAATCAATCAAATTTTCGACCAAGTTTTACTCGAATTTCAACTTACCGAAGAACAAGCTGTACGCCTTGGCGATTGGTTATTACAAGTTGTTTTACCTCCCGATACAATTCGTAGTGCAATTGTTGACTTTTTGACAGACCGCACCATTCAAACTATCGATGAAGGCTTTCGGGAAAAAACCAGCGGTACTTATTGGGTTGTGGCAAACTTATTCGGGTTGCGAAATACCTTAAGTCGCTTGCGGACATTTTGTCTCGATGAAAAAGACGCTTCTAATGCCCGAATCCGCGAACTAATCGTCGATTTAAGCTTGCGCGATCGCATCAAGCAATTTTTACTCAACCTCTCGCTACAAAATCTCCCCATCACTACCGTTCGTCAACTGCGAAAAACCACCCGCGAAAGCGTCCGTCATTACATGCAAAGTCGCGGTGGAGATTTGCTCCAAGGATTGAGCGATTCGGTAGACTGGGACAATATTGCAATTGTGCTAATTAATCGTCTGGGTACCTCCCCCGTTGTCACAGCATCTCTCGAAGTCGTTAGCACAGAACTGGCTTCCATACTCGAACGTTATCTCGAACGCGATTTAGAAAAAATCGTCGCTCAAACAATCCCCATTCTCTCCATCGACCAAGTTATTGTTGACCGGGTTAAATCCACCTCACCCGCTGATTTGGAAGCTGCGATTGAGGGAATTGTCAAAAACGAACTGCAAGCAATTGTCAATCTCGGTGGAATTTTGGGCTTTGTTGTCGGGTTGATGCAAATTGCGTTTCTTTTCTTCGGTCGTTAGTTGTTGCTGGTACGGTTGAATGTAAGGGCACAGAATCGAATAGCCCTGACGACTTTATCTGCCTCGACTCTCGACCTTTGTTTTTTTGATGAAAAATTTCTAATGAAAAATAGCTTCAGCCAGATTCTGACTCAGTAATTCTCGAATCAGTAATCAGTATTTAAAGATAGTATAAAATTATCATCTCATTATTTAAAGAAATGATGAAGATAACAGTATAAATGGATAGCACGGTCTAAAAGCAGCTAACTCCCTTGGCAACTAGAACAGTGCATCAAATAACTGCTTATTAGCTGTTTAGCATACGTAAATTTTGCCAATTTAAATAAAATATAAAAAATACGTAACATCCCAGTATATTATAGACATTTTTGTATATTATATACATCTACTGTTGAACGTATGGTAAAACTCATACAGATTTACGAGTTTTTGATTAGTGACTTATATTACCATGCAAATTAAGTCTTAGTTTTTGAATGATATTTCAATATAACCAAATATTATCTAAAAAAAAAATTATTTAACTTTTGTCAATAGTTTATTTCACAGATATGTGGTGATGCAAATCACAATTTAAGGCTCAAATAACTTAATATTCTCTATAGACAGTTAATACAGATACACGTAAGTAAGTTATTAACCAGATTGTTAGATTATTGCCTGTGAAACTAACTGTATTAAAAAGCACTACATATTACACTGAAGTGATAACTACGTATGCTTAATTTAACTGTATAAAAACACTTGAGAGTGAGTTGTGAATTGGATACTTTACATTCAAAAATAGCGATCGCTTCGGTCATTTTCGGTCATTAATCACCTCGATTAAATTGCATATTGCTATACAAGTGCTATATAATTACGATTGGTTATTCTTACTGAAATAAAAGAACTTTTAGAGTGCTATTTTGGTAAGATGCGATTTAGTTGTTAGTCATGGTGGTGATATAACTTATATGTATTGTCGGTAACAACTTAATTATCAGAATAAGGAATAAACTCAATCATCGACTGCAAAATGCGTTGGTGGGGGTACAATTAATTCCACAAGACAACAGTCAGTGATAGTACTGGGCAGTTACATCATTAATCGAGTGTTTTTGCTGGTAGTACTATGATTATGAAAGGTGTTGGACAGCATGGCTTTGGTTAAGTATGAATTTTAAAAAAGCGATAGGTGGAACTAACGAGCATAATTTAAGTCTATGACTAGGAAACCTGCCAAACTGGCAACACTGATTTTAAAAATTTGCTATTAATGTATTTACGAGGACTTTGCAATTGGCATCTACCCATATCTATACCAGGTATTTGAAGTATACAAACGCTCTTTCTCTATTAGCTTAATCTGCTGTTGATAGAGTGTTTAAATAAAATGCATCCACCTTAAGGATGATTTACAAATAATCTAAGTATACTTCGCGGTGATGAAGATTTTACTGGAAATAAAGTTACTTCTAGGTTTTCTCTAGACATACGTTTTTTTGAATGCGATGATGTCGTCACCGACTCAACAACGCGCAACTAAATAATTAACTTTGTATGCAAGGATGGGGCTTTGATGGTCGTTTCGATCTCAGTCTCTCCGCGATACCTTCTACTGTCCCTGTAACTGATATGTTCTTGTGCAGAAGGTAAAATAGCGGAGATATTGTGACTAAATGATTTTCATCTAAAATACAGCAAGAGTGAAATTGGCAACGTAGAGTTACCGAACTATACACCAGTAAGTAAACATTCCTTACCAACTTTAGATATGCTTATGCTGACTGATTTGAGACTGTTTTATCTTCCACTTCAAGTATCCTGATTCAAAGCGCGTGAATCATGTAAAGCAAGATATTTACAGTTGCATTCAATCGAAAACTAACAATTATTCAATGGCATGAGCTTTTATGTAATTGCCAAATTTTTTTGTCAGCTCACTTTATGAAGGCGGAATTGGGAATTAAATATATAATTCATCCCCAACATTCAGTCCTAAGTAAAGTGCTTGTAAGAATTTTGCCTTCAGCTTCCAATAATTTTGACAAACCCCAACTACAATTTGCGTTCTTTCGTTCGTAAATGTTCAAGTTTTGGTCTTTGTCATTTATCTTAATTTTTACTTCATTAATTGTGGGGGTGCTAAATTGCAGCGAAGATGCGAACGGAACCGGAAACGCTCGAAGCGACGAGCAATCCTTTGTCCAATACATGGATGTTATGTCGATAGTGCCAGTCAAAAATATTCTCTTTATGCAGACCGTGCTGGACAACTTCAACAGCGGGGAGTCCCAAGAAAAGAAGCAATGATGCTAATCGCGGCAACGGGAGCGATCGCACTCGATGGTGAATGGTTAGAAGCATTTTGGTGCGACCAATGTAATTCCATCGAGTGGTATCACGTCAAAAAGAAAGACCGTGTATATGAACTAACTTCAGTGCCATCTGAACTATGGCAGCAAGCTATCGGAGTTAGTAACCCTGAAGGCAATCCATCGGTGAGCGAATTCACCCGCAGACATGCTCGGATGACGGGTTACGATGCGAGGAGAGAATTCCAGTTAAATAGTTGAGTTGAATTGCGTTCTTCTTTGGATGCATAGCTAAATAAAGAAAGTAATCTGTATTTAAAATATCTGCAACTATGGACTCCATACCAAACGTTGAGGAAATTGACTTTCAAAAATACATGCAGGTAATACAACGGCGTTGGTTGCCTGCTATTGGCATTTTTGGAACCTCAGTCGCATTAGCATCAATCTATGCGTTTTCATTGAAACCAACATATGAAGCATCGGGAAGCGTGCTGGTAAAAACAGACCGCACCTCGACCATAACCGGATTAGGAGAAAATATTGGTAAACTTGAGGCTTTAACAAGGGAAGGTAATCCACTTGAGACACAAGCCAAGATAGTTACATCTGTACCCGTTATTCAAGAGACCATCAACGCTTTAAAGCTTAAAGATAAGGAAGGTAAACCCTTAACAATCGATGGACTCAGCGATAAACTCAAAGTCAAAGCAGCCGCAGGAACTGATGTACTAGAAATTTCCTATAGTGATAACAATCCTGAGTTAGCAGCCAAGGTTGTAAATAAAGTTATCGATATTTATACGGGTACAAATATAAGAGATAATCAAGCCGAAACAATATCAGCTCGTCAATTCATGACGAAACGGCTTCCTGAAAGCGAAAGAGGTGTAAGGCAGGCTGAGTTAGTCTTGCGGAAATTTAAGGAAGAAAATAATGTCATTGTTCTTCAAGAAGAGGCAACAAATGCAGTCAACGCAATTTCTAAACTTGAAGATGAAATCACAACTAGCGAAGCGCAGTTAGTTCAAGTTAACGCAAAGCTGCTTTCTTTACGCAATCAAGCAAAAGTGACTTCCCAAGAAGCCGTAGGACTGTCAGAATTAAGCCAAATTTCAGGAACTCAAGAAGTACTGACACAGCTTCAGCAAGCAGAGAGTCAATTACGAGTTGAGCGAACTCGTTTCCAAGCCGGACATCCTGCTATTATCAACCTTGGAGAAAAAGTTTCCGCTTTACGAAGTTTGTTACAAGAACGAACCACCCAAGTTACTGGTAATGCACAAAAAGTGACTCAAGGCAACCAGCAAATAGGTGAATTGCGGCAAAAACTGATTCAAGAAATGGTGGAGAATGAGAACGAGAGCCAAGCTTTAGGAAATAAAATAGCTAAACTCGAAGAAGCAAAATCAAACCACCAAAAACGTGCTAAATTTTTACCCAAACTCGAACAAACCCAACGTGAATTAGAACGGCAAGTAAAAGCTGCACAAACAACCTACGAAACTTTGCTCACAAAGCTCCAAGAAGTCGAAGTCGCGCAGTATCAGAGAGTTGGTAATACTCGAACTATTTCGCAGGCATTAGTACCAACTAAACCGAATGGCCCGAAAAAGGGATTATTTATTGGGGCTGGTGCATTTTTAGGGTTATTGTTGGGTGCGATCGCTAGCTTCGGTTTAGACATAATCGATCCTTCGTTGAAGACTGTCAAAGAAGCACGCGAATTATTTAAATACACCTTGCTAGGGGTGATTCCGAGCGTTAAGGGGCGCGGCAAAAATCATTCTCGCTCCGAAGCAATCGACTCCTCAATACCGAGAGTTGCAGTTGATGTCAATCAATTTCCTCTTGGTGATGCCTACCAAATGCTGCAAGCGAACTTAAAGTTTCTCAGTTCCGACCAAGAAATCAAAGCAATTGTCGTCACTAGTTCGGTATCCAAAGAAGGTAAATCGGAAGTTGCAGCTAACCTTGCCCTGGCAATGTCACAAATTGGACGGCGAGTTTTACTAGTAGATGCAGATATGCGTCATCCCGTTCAACACCATATCTGGAACTTAACAAACGCTGTCGGACTTTCCAATTTAATCGTTGAACAAATGGAACGCGATCGCGCTATCCAAGAAGCGATGCCAAACTTATTTATCTTACCATCAGGAGTATTGCCTCCAAATCCAGTTGCACTACTCGACTCAAAGCGGATGGCAACATTAGTTGACAGCTTTAGAAGAGACTATGATTTTGTCATTTTTGAT
>JANNFJ010000136.1:0-2975 GCA_031379725.1 Calothrix sp. OTE_75_metabat_31 | reverse complement strand
CACCATTTTCTAACCCTTCTCTTGTTTGTGCAAAAGTAGTCCGAATTGCTAAAGGTGACTTACTTGCTGTTATTACAATTCCCTTATTCTTAGTACTTAATGCCCAGTCGTAGCAAACTTGAATGCTGTTTGCATCGCATGGAAACAGTGGAAACACATTCCCATTCCGCATCATTGCCGCAAAATAGGCTTCAATTTCCGGACGTTGGTGAGTCCAGCCGTTGCGTCCTTGTTCTAATGCACCAGCAGTATATAAAGTAATTGTTGAAGGAGTTTTGCGACGCAATTCTGCCATCGCTTGGATAACGGTTTGCCAAATCGGTAACCCATTAATCGCAAAAGACTCGTAGGAACACCAAAGCGTCCTCGCACCCATCAACGCCAAACCCGCAGCTAGTCCAGCACAAGCATCTTCACTCAACGGTTCGTAAACTTGCCCGCCAGGTGCTTGGTTATACAAATCATCTTTGACGGGGTGGTTGATTTTTAATGCTTGGTTAATATTCGCAATACCCGATGCTTCGTTACCATCAGCATTGGTAACGACGAATTGCTTGTCCTTTTGTCCAATAATACCGACTAATCGACCCATTGCAGTAGTAGCAATTTTGGCTTCGCCACCGACGGCGTATTCTTCCAAAGGTAACGTGCCAATATCGGCTACTGGCAATTCAAACTCGGTAACGGCAGTCTTAGAAGCCGAACCACCACCGGCTTTTTCAAGATTGCTTCGCACTAATTGCCAAGCTTCGAGGGGCAATGCTCGTTTTTTTAATGCTTCAATAATGTGAGGTGCATCTAAAGTATCTTTCGCATATAAATTGTGCGATTTAGCACCTAGTGCATGAAGGCCTGCGCCTTTGAGTTGTTTGATAATAAAGACGGTGAGTTTACCCGACATTGCCGATTTAGCGGCTTTATCGACTCCTGCTAAGACGGAAGCAGTAAATTCCATCCGTTTGGTGAATGAAAAAGCAGTACTATCAACGTAGTCGCCGGGTTGGTTTTTATCGTCGAAGTCTTTGGCATTAACCAAGACAACTTCCTCGAAGCCGTTACCCTGCCAGTAAGCAATCATCTGTGCATTGGTCTTAGTAGATACCATGCTGTGGTGTTCTTGGCTAAATCCATTCCAAACCAACACGGGTAAGAAATTGGTAGCTTGAGGATACGCTGTATGGAAATGTGCGATCGCACTGACAATATATGGTTCACCCAATCCACCATCCCCAACAGTGAAGGGGAAAAGTTTATCCGGGTGGAGTAGTGCTGCGGACATAGCAAAATGTTGCCCCTGTCCCAAAGGCCCCGCAGGTGCGAGAATACCGGGAATGTAGCCCGAAAGGTGTCCGAGAAGTCCGTGCTGTTCGCGGAAGCGATCGCGTAATTGTTGTACATTCTCAATACCCATATCCTCAAGCGAACGGTCGAGAAACATGGCACTATAAAATCCAGGGGCGTGGTGTCCGACTTCGGTGATAATGTTTTTGTAACCAAGCATAACTAGCGATGCATAAGCCTCAGCTTGGCTAGCAAAACCACCAGGATGTCCTGATGCTTTACTGCTGGTAATTTGTAAAGTTAGATAACGCAATGCATCGGCATAAAGCATTGTTTGGTAAGCTGCGGCATCATCGCCAGGATTTACAGATTTACCGGACACTGCACTTTCTTTGCCATACTTATCGAATTCCGGCAGTGCCTCCCCAAAATATTGGATACCCTCACAAAAAGAAGGAAGCGCTGAAGTTGGTTTTGGGATTGTTGCTGTCATGCTAAGTACCTTACGAAACGAGGAGGAGGAGATTAAAAATGCTTGTCCAATTTAACAAAGATTTTACAACTTCCCGGTAGTCACGATTGATTTGTTTTTTGTAAACGAAATATAAGGACAGTTGTAGGGTGCGTTAGGCTTCCGTAACGCACCGCTATGGTATTTTCGGCGGTTCGATAACACACTGCTATGGTATTTTCGGTGGTTCCATAACACATTGCTATGATATTTTCAGTGCGTTATGAGAAGCGCTAACGCACGCTAATTTTTCCTCGACCATTGCAATAAAACTTAATCTTCGCCAATCGTTTTCGATGGCAAAACAGAGGAAACCCCTCTCTTCATTGCCGATGAAACTGCCAAATGGTCCCCAGTCTCCAGACTTTGTACAGATGCTGCGGTGGATAGCAAGTCCAATGCCCTTCATGGAAGACTGTGCGAAACGTTATGGAGATATTTTTACCATGCGCTTGAGTATACCAATCGTTATGGTTAGTAATCCACAAGCGCTACAGCAAATTTTAACCAATGACAACAATCAATTTTCGGTTCCAAGTTACTTAAACAAACCCTTTGAAGCTTTATTAGGCAAGCATTCGGTCATTACAATTACAGGAGATGAACATCAGCGACAAAGGCAATTAATAACACCACCTTTTCATGGCGAACGGATGCGAAATTATTCTCAATCTATCCGTGAAGTTACCCAAGAAATTATTCAACTTTGGCAAGTTGGCAAAACTACTAACATCCGTACTGCTATGCAAGCGATAACTTTGCGGGTGATAATGCAGACAGTATTTGGGCTGCATGAAGGCAAACGTGCTGAAGAACTCGAAAAAGTTCTCAGTGTAATGATGGAAAGTGGTGGAAGTTCGCCGTTGCGTGCTGCTTTACTTTATTTTCCTATGTTACAGCGCGATTTGGGGCTTTTAACTCCCTGGGCAACCTTTTTGCGTCGTCGGGAACTTGCCAACCGACTCATCTATGCCGAAATTGCCGAACGTCGAGAAAATCCTGATGCCACTCGTACTGATATCCTGAGTTTATTGATGGCAGCCCGTGATGAAGCAGGTCAAGTAATGACCGATGAGGAATTGCGTGACGAATTGATAACTTTGTTAACTGCAGGACACGAAACTACTGCTACAGCTTTAACTTGGGCGTTATATTGGATACACAAAAATCCATCTGTAAAAGC
>JANNFJ010000132.1:0-5208 GCA_031379725.1 Calothrix sp. OTE_75_metabat_31 | reverse complement strand
CCAAACCATATTCAAATCAATATTGGCAATTGTAAAGGTTGGTTTGACTGAACTTAGCATGTGATGCCATTGGAGGATTTGATGTAGCACAATCCCATCGACAAAACCGCTAAAACCAATTCCTAAAAAAAGCCCAGGTGCAATTAAAGCCAGGGCACTTTTATCTATATGCTGTTTTGCCTCCATTATTACCCTCACTATTGGTTCCATAACACAATAAAACTGTTGTCAGAGAATAATCTTCTATCTGAAGGCAAATACTTTTTGTTACCACTTACAGGGATGATAATAATTGAGAACCGATATAACAAACACAATTTTTTACCCAATATATTATCCAAATGACAATTTATTTTTATAAAGTTTGTGACGCTTACGGCTGTTTTTCTAATTTTTCTCTTCACTCCATCGAAATAAATGGGATTCGCTGGGCAACTGTTGAACATTATTATCAAGCACAAAAATTTGTCAGTAGCGTTGACGAGGAAGTTATTCCACTTATTTATGCGGCGAAGACACCCGAACAAGCAGCAGCATTAGGACGCTCTAGCATTCGCACTCTGCGTCCAGATTGGGATATTGTTAAAACCCAAGTGATGCAAATAGCTGTATATCAAAAGTTTTTCACTCATCTCGATATCCGCGAAGTTCTCCTTAGTACCAAAGAACGCTTACTTGTGGAAGATTCTCCATGCGATTATTTTTGGGGTTGCGGTGCAGACAAAAATGGTCAAAATCACCTCGGCAAAATTTTGATGTACGTGCGTTCCGAACTTCAAAATTTACTCGAAAATCAGGACTCGAACATATTGCTTTCTGCAAAAACACATGGGGTAAAGTAGATTCCCCAAAAGTATTTATACTTAATTTATTTGTCGAATAAGAATCTTAATACCAAGTATCACTGGTGTTTAGGGAGAAATAGTAGGAACTATTATTAAGCATTCTCGATAAAAATCAGCATTTTCTGGGCTGGCATTAGGTAGAAGAAAGATTAGAATTGAGGATACTTTTATACAATATTCCAAGTAAAATCAGCAATGAAACTTAGCGAAAACCCTGGTAACGGGTTGCAAACTTTCGATCCAGAAAGTTTGTTGTACCGTACTGTCAACCGAATTAGGCAAAATCTCGAACTCCAAGAAATATTAGCCTTGGCAGTTACGGAAATTCGCTCGTTTTTGGCTACCGACCGGGTTATGGTGTATCGGTTTGACCTCGACCAAAGCGGTGAAGTGATTGCCGAGTCGCGCCAACAACCTTTACCATCGCTATTGGGGTTACATTTTCCTGCTGATGATATTCCTCCTTTAGCACGAGAGATGTTTCTCAAAGCTAGACAGCGGTCGATTGTCGATGTTACTAGTCGAAAAATAGGATTATCACCCCTCGATAGTCCTAATGGCGAATTACCGAACGATAATATTCAGTATCGTCCTGTAGACCCTTGCCATATAGAATATTTGCGGGCGATGGGCGTACAATCTTCACTGGTGCTGCCACTCGTATATCAAGAAGCAAACCATACATCATCACAACCGCAATTATGGGGGTTATTAGTATCGCACCACAGCCAACCGCGATCGATATTAAAGCGCGAATTGCGGATTTTGCAGCAAATTGTAGACCAATTATCGATTGCGATCGCGCAGAGTAATTTGTCCGCACAAGTCCAGTCTGAGAAAACGCGAGAAGCAACAATTAATAGTGCGATCGCGCAATTGCATTCACTGCCAACAATCCAACTTCAGGCAGCTTTGGAAACAACAATCGAGGCATTGAGGGGATGTGGTGGCAGGATATACCTTGAAACCACAGGGGAATTATTTACATGGGGCGAACAACCGCAGTTACCCGAACCATTCCAAAACAGTATTCTTGAACAGCATCCTTTTTGGCAGCACTGGATGGCAGAGTTTAGGAAAGAAAGCGTTTGGGCAATTAGCGACCTTTATAAAGAACCCCAATTGCGAGTTTTGACAGCAGCATTTAAAGCTACTCAGATTCGTGGACTTTTAGTCATGCCTCTTGGCTACCATAATAATTTGCTGGGTGTTATTAGTATATTTCGTAAAGCATATGACACCAAAGTTCTATGGGCAGGTCAGCGCGAACGAAATTCGTTGCAACAGTTACCCCAGATTTCCTTTGAAACTTGGTGCGAGGAAAGAAAAGGACAAGCACCCGAATGGCAACCAGAAGATATATTGCTAGCACAAGCGCTTTGCTATCATTTTTCAATGGCAATTCAGCAGCAGCAAATGTACCAACAGGTGCAAGCACTGAATCTGAATCTTAAACAACAAGTAAAAGAACAAACTGCGGAATTAGAAAAATCGCTATTAATTACCAATGCAGTTAAATTAGTCTCCGAGCAAATTCGGGGTACTCTTGATTTAAAAATTACCCTGCAAGCAGTCGTCCGTGAAGTCCGCAAGCTATTAAATGCCGACCGGATATTAATTTATCAGCTATGCGACAATATGGAGGGAGAAGTAGTAGTCGAAGAAATCAGTGGTAGTTGGAAGTCGGTTGTGTCTATGAAAGCACCTTCTGACTGTTTCCCCGACGAATATGGAAAGCTTTATTTTCGGGGTCGAGTACGGGCTATCGATAATGTTGTCACAGCAAGTTTAAGTCCATGTCATCGGGAATTTTTAGAAAGCTTGCAAATCCAGGCAAATTTAATTGTCCCTATTAATATAAGTGACAAGCTATGGGGACTGTTGATTGCCCATCAGTGTGTTTCCCCCCGTAAGTGGCAGGATGATGAAATCGAACTATTGCTTTCTCTGGCTGACCAAGCTGCGATCGCAATTCAACAAGCACAACTTTACGAACAAAGTCGCACTGCTGAAAATATTGCCAAAGCGAAAGCGATGCAGTTAGGGCAAGCACTCTACGATTTGCAAATAACCCAAACTCAATTAATTCAAAGTGAAAAAATGTCTAGTTTGGGACAATTAGTGGCAGGTGTGGCACACGAAATTAATAACCCTGTAAATTTTATTTATGGTAATTTGTCCCATGCGATTAATTACACCCAACAGTTAACTGAACTGTTAAATATATATCAAAAGCAATATCCTGAACCTAACTGTGAAGTGGACACAAAAGCTGAAGAAATTGATTTAGAATTTATCACTATCGATTTACCAAAAATCATGTCATCTATGCAAGTAGGAGCTGCAAAAATTAGCTCTATAGTCCTATCTCTACGCAATTTTTCGCGTTTAGATGAGGCGGATATGAAGCTTGTTGACCTACACGAAGGTATTGACAATACTTTATTAATTTTACAACATCGTTTAAAATTACATGCCAATTGTCCGGGTATTGAAGTTATCAAAGAATACGACAATAATTTAGTCCCAATCGAGTGTTATGCAGGACAACTGAATCAAGTTTTTATGCATATTCTCAACAATGCCATTGACGCACTTATTGACAAAACTAAACATAATTCTTTAGAAACTCCCAGAATAATTATTTCCACGGCAAAATCACTAAAAAATCCAACTGTAGTTATTCGTATTGCCGACAATGGTATTGGCATAACTCCAAAAGTCAAAACGCAAATTTTTGACCCATTTTTTACCACTAAAGAAGTTGGGAAAGGAACAGGTTTAGGATTAGCAATTAGCTATCAAATTATCGTCGAAAAACACGGAGGTACAATTAAATGTATTTCTCAAAAAGACAAAGGAAGCGAATTTGTAATTGAAATTCCCCTCAGACAAAACTAGGGAGTGCGAGCATCTTGTGCGCTTTTTAGTATTATGTTAAAGCGAGCAAGATGTAAGCCCGTTGGCGTAGCCGCCCTGAAAGGGCTAGGGCTGGCTTTGCCTACGCACTACAAAATTATAAATATGCCAAAAAGCGAGCAAGATGCTACACCCCTACACCCCTAATTTCCGGTTTATAATTTGCTCCCACCTTATCCGCACAATAACCAACTTCGACTGTTTTACCTGGCTGAATTACCTTTGCCCAACTAACAGGAATTACTTGATAATTTGACCCTTGCATCACAAAACTACCATTCCAAGTTTGCGTAATTTTTGCTTGATTCAAGGCAAAATTTAGCTTCCAACCCTCAATAGGAGTAGGAGACTGATTGGTAACGCGGAAATTGATGCAAAAACCAGCATTCCACTCTGCTTGGATAACTACTTCTACTGTTAGCTTTGCAGGTGCTGGAGTTGGATTTGGTGCAGCGATTGGAGTCACTGGTATCGCAACACTTAGTAGCGTACTCAGAAGTTGTTGTTTAACTATATTGATATTTATCCAGTCATCCAAAAGAATCCCACCTGTATCGCTACTATTTGGGTTCCAACTCCAATAAGTAAAAGATAGATTTTTTTGCTTAATAAAATCTATAAGTTGACGCTGCCAAATCCCCTCTTTCGATTCAGTATCGACTTGCTTGCCACCAAATTCTCCAATCAAAATTGGTGCAATTTCATTTGCGGCAATATAGAAAAACCCTTTCTGCCAACGGCTGTAGAGATTTTCAGGAAAAGTCGCTTCGTTAAACCAAGGTTGGTCGTGAACTCCCATCCCGTATTCGTGAGGAGAATAAACAACTTTATTCGGTATATTTAGACGTATTGGGTTATCTTTCACCCCTTCCAAATTACCACCCCACCAATGCCCAGGTAATTCTTGGTTTGGAACATTTTTTGCAACACCTTGGACTACAATTAACCAACTTGGATTAATTTTCAAAATTGCATTTGAGCAACGTTCTGCCGCTAATCTCCAGTCAGTAGTTAAATCTCCAGTTCCCCAACTTGCGCGTCCATGTGGCTCATTCTTTAAGTCCGCAGCGACAACATTAACTTGATTTTGATAACGTTCGGCTAACATTTTCCAAGTATTGATCCAGTCTGCCTCAGTCAATCCATCCCCATACCACAGTTCGGGAATGGTAGATTCATTAAGACGATGACTGTCGAGCATAATTAATAATTCTTTTCGTGCAGCTTCTTGGATAATTATATCCATGACTTGTAAAGGTGTTTTGCCTTGAAAGTCTCGATTGCTGCCGATACTAAAATCGACTCCGCTAATATTAGATGAACGCAGTCCTAATACCGAATATGGTAAACGAATAATGTTGTAGCCCAAGTTTTTAATTTGGGTAAGCATGTCTTTGTAATCTCTCTTCCACAAACCATGTGGTACATGCACGTCGGTTTCCAT
>JANNFJ010001258.1:0-7473 GCA_031379725.1 Calothrix sp. OTE_75_metabat_31 | reverse complement strand
CGTGTATTGAAAGGCTCAGAAGATTACAGAATAACTCTAATGTGTGCCGAAAAAGACCCTATTACTTGCCATCGAGCAATTTTAGTCTGTCAATATTTACGTCGAGAGGAATTAAATATCAACCATATTTTGAAAAATGGGGATTTAGAAACTCATGATGCACTTGAAGAAAGGCTTTTAAGTATACATAATTTAAAAAAGCCAGAGATGCCTGAACCAGTTCAGCTATCCCTTTTCAGTAATATTTTGCTAGAGGAAAAACAGGTTAATAAATATTCACATGAAGAATCTTTGAAAGAAGCTTACAGACAGCAAGGTTCTCTAATTGCTTACGTTGAAAAATAAGAAGGACAATATGAACCAGTCAATTAATTTATATACCATCGGCTTTACTCAAAAGACTGCACAAATTTTTTTTGATACTCTAATCAGCGCTGGTGTTACAAGAGTTATTGATACGAGACTGAATAATGTTTCCCAGTTAGCTGGTTTTACTAAACGAAATGATTTAGAGTATTTTTTAAGGCAAATAGGTGGCATCAAATACGTACATATATTGGATATGGCTCCGACAAAAAATATTTTGGATGCTTATAAAAAAAATAATGGTGAGTGGCAAATATATGAAAAAGAGTTTTTACAGTTAATGAGCAAGAGGCAAGTTGAAAAGAAAGTTTCACCAGAGGATTTGACAGGAAGTTGTTTATTGTATAGTGAAGCAAAACCTCATAATTGCCATCGTCGTTTAGTAGCAGAATATTTACGTGACAAATTGGGAAATATAAATATACACCACCTTTAATCAGAATATATGGCTCAAATTATCTGTCTTGCTAATTCTCAGAAACATGGTGAGCGCTGCATTGCAGGTATTGAAATTTCTACAGGTAAATGGATTCGTCCTGTCTCAAATTTAAATGACGGTCGAATTCCCAGAAATGCATGTTTGGTAAATGGGCAAGAGCCTAAACTAATAGACATATTGGAAATTCCCCTAGCTGATAGTGGAAATGATTTTGGTTTCGCATGTGAGAACTGTTCTGTTCTACCTGGTAAATGGAAATATTTAGATAGATTAGAACCTAGTGATCTAATAAGGCATTGTGTAGACTTTCCAGAAATACTTCATAATTCCTAGAAATACGTTTATCCGTCTGATTTGCAAAATCTTCCAAATGTCGAACGTCGCACACTTCAGTTAGTTTATGTTGTCAAGTTTTCTGTTGAAAAAGAAATCACTTCAAGAGGGAACAGAGAGTGGCGAGGTACTATTGAACTTGCTAACGGTCAGAAATTGTCAGGGGTAAAAATTACCGATCCAGTGTTCCTCGAAAAATTAGAATCTGATTATTCCCCTCATAATCCCTGCTTAATAACAGTCAGTTTAAGTATGCCTTACAAACCATTTAATAATTGGGAAGGAGAAATACCTTGCTGGAAATTAATAGCTGGAGTTATCGAATTACCTAATTTATCTGACTCGGATTTGATTTTCGTTGAAATGATGCGACTAAATTGGAGTATAAAACGTGGACGTTCATATTTGCAGGAAACTTATAATAAGCAAACACGCTCAGAATTGACTGTAAGCCAAGTCAACGAGTTTTTAAATTACTTAAAATCTCTCTAAGATACAAGGTTGGGTAGAGCGGTAGCAGAACCCAATATTTTTGCTGGGTTCCACGGTACGCGAACGTTGCACCCAACCTACACTAACTATAGTTTCTCAAAAATGCTTTAACCCACAATTAAAGTATCCTGAACGCGAATAATTCGTTTGGTTTGAATTTTGTAGTTTTGTCGGTTGGGTGAAGCGGAATTTACAACTAATTCTCTGCCATCCAAGCCAAAAAAGCTAGAATCTGCCCTACCGGGGGTAAAGGATAATCATTTAAATCTATTGTTAACACCTTTTCTTGCAATTGCATGAAACGCCATTGAGTTCCATTACTAACACAACCATAAATCGTAGTGATGGGCTGTTCCTTCATCTGGTTAAACATTTGTGCTGCTATCATTTCCGACGCACATTGTCCCAAACCTGTTTTTAGGTCAGCTTTTTTTGCTTCAACCAAGATGAAAACTGGTGCCTCAATTTCAATCAACTCCGTGGAACGACTCAATAAAAAATCACAAGTCCCATTTAATCCTATTGCCTCATCAACTGTAAAATCCTCCCCTGAAAAAAAGCTAATTTTTTGCTGTAAAATTTGACGCACTTCTAATAGAACAGGGCTGATTATTAACTCCGAACGAGCTTTTTCACTTCCCGTCGCCGTCGCAACAGGTAAGCTATACTCTAAAAAATTCTGGAGTGTCGAAGAAGGTTCTAGGGGCGATAACTGCGGCAAGAAACGTACATTCTCTCGTGTGATAATCCCAAACGCTGACTTTACACTTGCCAATGTTTTGAATTGACTGTATGGCACAATATAATTTCCTACTTATATAACCCCTGTTATCAGGTGTATGAACAAGCTAACCCACAATCAAACCATCCTGAACGCGAATAACCCGCTTGGTTTGAGCCGCAATATCGGGTTCGTGGGTGACAATTACAATCGTAATACCTTGCTCGTTCAATTCTGTAAGTAATTTCATCACCTCATAGGAAGTCTCAGTATCCAAAGCACCCGTCGGTTCATCTGCCAAAACTAACGCAGGTCGATTTACTAAAGCCCGTGCGATCGCCACCCGTTGTTGTTGTCCCCCCGAAAGTTGATTCGGACGATTACCAGTCCTTTCGGCTAACCCCACCCGTTCTAATGCTTCCAGCGCTCTTTTACGACGTTTTGGTTTGGGTAAATTGGCGTAAACCATTGGTAACATGACATTATCTAAAGCAGTTGCCCGCGCTAATAGGTTAAATTGTTGGAAGACAAAACCGATTCTCTGGTTGCGGATATAAGCTAACTCGTCATCATCAAGCGTAGTTAGATTTCGACCTTCAAATATATAATGTCCACCTGTGGGACGGTCTAAACAACCCAAAATATTCATCAGCGTTGATTTACCCGAACCCGAAGCACCCATAATCGAGATGTATTCCCCTTCTTCAATCAAAAGTTCAATTCCCTTAAGTATAGGAACAGAAATTTCTCCCAAGCGGTAAGTTTTAGTAATCGATTCCATCCAAATCATTGTTGGCATATGAATTATAATTATGAATTATGATTAGTGCAGAGACTTGTAGGTGGGGGTTTACTTAAATCTTTAACACATACAGCAGTTTTTATTTTGATGCGACACATTAAAAAGGGCGCAATGCCTTGCGCCCCTACAATGTTACTGTTGCTTGGCGTAATCCCCACCGCTGCAATCTGCTGTAATACAGTTGTGTTTATTTCTGCCGACTTACTTATAGGACTTACGCAATAGTGATGGAAAGACTCACCTTATTAGGCACAGAGTACAGGGAGTTAAGAGGGTTTAGGAGAGTTTTTGCGTAAGTACTTACTTGTCTGAGTCGATACAAAACTAAACTATAATCATAGAAAGAGAAAATATTTTTTATTGTTGTTCGTATGCAAAATGTGTATGGAAATCTCCAGGGTATAAAATCGAGTCAAATTAAACAATTACAAAAACTTTACGAGGAACGGCAACCAGGTGATAGATTCATTACGCCAGAATTTGCTCAATCCTTAGCTACCATCAGTACAGAAATTCGTCACCCCATTAGTTGTTACATCAATCGACGCGGGCAAATATTCCGCATTGCAGTCGGCACCCCAAATCAAACCCAAATTCCTGCTGAAGATTTACCCCGGCACAAAGCCGACCGCTTAAGCGGAATTCATTGCATTACTACTCAATTCAAATCGCAACCACCTGATGAAGCTGCTTTGGTTGCCATGACACGTCAGCGTTTAGATGCGCTTGTAGTGTTAAATGTCATTAATGGCAAAATCAAAGAATCTTTCTTAGCGCACCTTGTCCCCGATTTAGAAACTCGCTGGGAAATTTCATCTCCCCTAAGTTTGAATAATCTAAGCGAACAGGATTTTGATGAATTAATTGTTGAATGGGAAAGCGAAATTATTGCAGCAGGGGATGGAGTATTCCTGACTAAAGAAATTGTCTCTGACCAAGACAAGGTATTGTTAGTAGGGTTGCATACCGATGATGTTTCTCAATTGCGGTTTGAAGACGGTTTGGAAGAATTAGTGCGTTTGGTAGAAAGTGCTGGGGGAGTTGTATTAGATACAGTCCGACAAAAACGCAGTCGTCCCCATCCGCAAACAGTAGTGGGACAGGGAAAAGTCGAAGAAATTGCCCTTCAAGCTCAAAAAGTCCGAGCCAATTTAATTGTTTTTGACCGCGATATTTCTGCATCGCAAATCCGCAATTTAGAAGAGCAAATCGGTATCCCAGTTGTAGACCGTACCGAGGTAATTTTAGATATATTCGCTCAACGCGCTCAAAGTCAAGCCGGGAAATTACAGGTTGAACTAGCGCAATTACAATATATGCTGCCACGATTGCGCGGTCAAGGTCAATCCATGTCCAGATTAGGTGCTGGAATCGGGACTAGAGGACCGGGTGAAACTAAATTGGAAACCGAAAGACGGGTAATTCAAAAACGGATTGGTCAGTTACAGGAACAAGTCAATCAATTACAAGCCCACCGCGATCGCATTCGACAACAGCGACAAAACCAAGAAATCTCGGTTTTGGCATTAGTGGGTTATACCAATGCTGGTAAATCTACTCTGCTAAATGTATTAACTAATTCAGAGGTGTACGCGGCAGACCAACTGTTTGCGACTCTAGACCCCACTACACGCAAAGTAGTTATTACAGACCCCGAAACTCAGAACCGGAGAACTATTTTACTTACAGATACCGTCGGATTTATTCACGAACTCCCACCACCGCTAATGGATGCTTTTCGTGCCACTTTGGAGGAAGTAGTTGAGGCAGACGCTTTGCTTCATCTTGTGGATTTGTCCCATCCAGCTTGGGAAAGTCATATTGCCAGCGTTGACGAAATACTCCAAGAAATGCCTGCTATACCTGAGAAAAATTTAATTATTTTTAACAAGGTTGACGGGGTAGACAGCGAAATCTTAGCAAAAGCACAAGAAAAGTATCCGGAAGCTGTGTTTATTTCCGCAACTCAACGATTGGGGCTAGAAAATTTAAAAGCGCAAATGCTCCAATTAATCGATGAAAATGTGGAGATGACGGAACTACCGGAGGCAGTTACACAAAGTTAGTACCCCACCACATTAATTTTGAGGGGTTATTTGGGCTGTAGGTTGGGTGTAGCGTAAGCGAAACCCAACATTTAACAGTTGGGTTCCACTTCGTTCCACCCAACCTACGTCTAATCAACCTATCAAAATTAATGACACGCACCACTAATACTCCATGTCATTAATTTTGGGGGGTTCAAAAATATTTCGTAGTGCGTTCGTGTCATTAATTTTGCGAGTTAAAATTAATGGCAAAATATAACTGTAATAATTGATTCTCGTAACCGATGGCTATCGTCCGCACTATTCCCGAACAAGGTCAACTTGTCAACGTTCGTTCTCGGCAATTTGTAGTTACCGATATACGTAATGCGACACCTACAAACTTGATGTTAAATCCAGTTGGGACTCAAAATTTGGTGAGTTTATCTTCGGTGGATGATGAGGGTTTGGGTGAAGACCTGCAAGTAATTTGGGAATTGGAAGTGGGGGCACATGTATATGAGAAAATTGAGTTACCTCAACCAACGGGTTTTGATGAACCTGCAAAATTAGATGCCTTTCTCGATGCGGTGCGGTGGGGTGCGGCTTCAATTGCCGATGTGCGGACAGTGCGATCGCCTTTTCGCAGCGGTATCGATATTGAGGATTACCAGCTTGACCCGGTGGTGCGGGCGATACAGATGCCTCGCGTAAATTTACTGATTGCCGATGATGTTGGTTTGGGGAAAACTATTGAAGCGGGGTTGGTAGCGCAGGAATTGATCATACGCGATCGCTGTCGTCGTATTGTGATAATTTGTCCGTCGTCGCTGCAAGTACAGTGGCGCGACCAAATGCGCGATAAGTTTGGTTTGGATTTTCGGATTGTTGATAGTGCCTTGATGAAGGAGTTACGCCGCAAGCGGGGTATCCACGTTAACCCTTGGCAGCATTTCCCCAGGTTAATTACTTCGATTGATTTTATTAAACGCGATAGACCTCTGCGACTGTTCCGTGAGGTGTTGCCAGGGGAGGGGGAACCAATTTATCCCCGACGCTTTGATTTATTGATTGTCGATGAGGCACATAACGTTGCCCCTTCGGGAAGCGGGAAATATGCGGTGGATTCGTTGCGGACGGCGGCAATTCGACTTTTAGTACCGCATTTTGAACATAAGTTATTTTTGACGGCAACACCCCATAATGGGTATCCTGAAAGTTTTACCGCATTGTTGGAATTACTCGACTCGCAACGGTTTGCGCGGGGGGTTTCTCCCGACCGTAAGCAGTTACAGGTGGCGATGGTACGCCGTCTCAAGTCGGAAATGCAAGGTTGGGATGGTGCGCCATTATTCCCCGTGCGGAAGTTAGCGGCGATACCTGTAGATTATACAGATGCGGAACGGGAAGCACATGCAGCGTTAAAAAAGTACGCGGAGTTACGGACAAAGACTGTAGACAATAATACTGAAAAATACGCGACTGAATTTGTCCTCAAGTTATTAAAAAAACGCTTATTTTCATCACCCCAGGCTTTTGCGATTACTTTGGCTATTCATCAGGAATCTATCAATAATGCCCGTCGTCGCAGCAGTGCTTTATCGAAGCCCACGGAAGGTATTTTACGCCGACAATTGGCGTTGTTGGAAGAAGATTTTGCCGATGATGAAGTTTACGAAGAATCGGCGGATGAGGTAATTACGGTGACGACTAGGTTGTTTAGAGAACTTAGTGCCGAAGAAAAAAGCTTGCTGACGGCAATGCGTGATTGGGCAGAGGCAGCATCGACAAAGCAGGATGCAAAAGCTAAAGAACTATTGAACTGGATTTATAGTTATATTAAACCTGATGGTGAATGGTCGAAGGAGCGGGTGATAATTTTTACCGAATATCGAGCGACGCAGAAATGGTTATATAACTTGTTTGCGGGGGAGGGTTTGGTGGCAGGGGATAGGTTAATGACGCTGTACGGGGGGATGAAGTCGGAGGAGAGGGAAGAGGTAAAAGCAGCGTTTCAAGCTGACCCGGATATTTCCCCTGTGCGGATATTACTTGCGACGGATGCAGCGAGTGAGGGTTTGGATTTACAAAATTTCTGTTGCCGTTTGATTCATTATGAGATTCCCTGGAATCCGAATCGGATGGAACAGCGTAATGGACGCATTGATAGACACGGGCAAAAGGCAAATGAGGTGTTAATTTATCATTTTGTTGGTAAATATTATCAAAATCAGGGCGGAGGACAGAATCGGGTCAAACCTGGGGAATTGGAGGGGGATTTGGAATTTTTGAT